>NZ_JBFTHJ010000005.1:0-261683 GCF_056394175.1 Pseudarthrobacter sp. 10T415
TCCTGGTAGGTGTCCTGGTCATGGTCTTCATCGACTCGCCCCTGACCATGATGGTCACAGCCATCGCCTCAGTCCTGATGGTCTTCGGCTGGTACGCCTGCCGCAAACGCATCCACGAAATCGCCGAAACCCGCGAAGGCCACACCGGCGTCGCGCCGGTGGTTGCCAATCCTCCGGCAGGCACTTTCAAGAAGTAGCGCTTCTTAACGTCCGACGGCGGCACCTGGGTTCTGGAACTACAGAACCCGGGTGCCGCCGTCGGGGTTTAGGGGCAGCTGCCTGGCGGCAGCCGCGATCACCTGGCGGGTTTGACCACCATGGCCGATCCGCCACCGCGCCTTTCCGGTTCGGCGACCGCTGTCACGCGGCCGTCCCCATGGAACTCGATGGCCGTTGCGGCGCCGATTTCAGCCGCCGACGTGCCGGGAGTTCCGGCGGCGGTGAAGGTGTGCCCATACTGGGACTTAAGATCTGTCCCGTATTGGTCGATAAACGCCTGTTCCGCGATGACGCTGGCCGTATTGCGCTGCGTAGCTCTCGGTGCCGCGACGGCCTCTTCAACACTCATGCCGAAATCGATTCTGTTGATCAGCGTCTGCAGCACCGTGGTGATGATGGTCGATCCACCCGGGGAGCCGAGGGCCAGGAACGGGTCACCATCCTTCAGTACGATGGTGGGCGACATCGAGGAACGTGGCCGCTTGCCGGGCTGGATGCGGTTGGGGTCGGCTTCGTCGTACACCGTGGAGAAGTCAGTGAGTTCGTTGTTCAGGATGAAGCCACGGCCGGGAACCACGATGCCCGAGCCACCGGTCTGCTCGATAGTTAGCGTGTACTCCACCACGTTGCCCCACTTGTCCGAGACGGTGAGGTTGGTGGTGTTGATGTTCTCGGTGTCCGGCCCTTCGCTGGCCGCTGCCGGTGCCACATCGCAGGTGCCGTCGTAGTTTTCCACGTCACCGGCTTTAACAGGCTTTGACGCTGCCTTCAGGGGATCGATTTTGCAGGCGCGTTCCTTGCCGAAGACGTCATCAAGGAGGGCTTCGGTGGGAACGTCCACAAATTTCGGATCGCCCACATACTTGGCACGGTCAGCGAACGCCAGGGCGGTGGCTTCAAGATAGTGGTGCAAGGCCGCGGGCCGGTCAGTGGCGGCCAAATCGGGCAGTTCGAACGGGGCCAGGATGTTCAGGGCCTCGCCCACCGTGGTGCCGCCACTGCTGGACGGTGCCATGCCGTAGACGTCGTAACCGCGGTAGCTGACGTGGGTGGGATCCTGGTTCAGGACTTTGTACTTGGCCAGGTCCTTAGTCGTCATGAAACCCTTGGGCACCGGAAGCGCAGTGTCAGCCGTCTTCGGTGGTTGCTGGACGGTGGCGGCAATCTCCTCGGCGAGGGGCCCCTTGTAGAAGGCGTCAGTGCCCTCGTCGCCGAGCAACCGGTAGGTGTCGGCGAGGTCGGGGTTCTTCAGGACCGACCCCACGGCGGGGGCTGCCCCTCCCGGAAGATAGAGCTCGCTGGTGGACGGGAAAGCTGAGAAGCGCACCCTGTTTTCTTCGGTCTGGAGGTTGAAGGTGCTGTCCACGGTGAACCCGTTGTCCGCCACCTCAGTGGCAGGCTTCAGGGCATCGCCCAGGCTCAGGCTGCCCCAGCGCTTCAGTGCCCGCTCCCACGTGGCCGCCGTGCCGGGGACGCCGACGGAAACGCCGCTGGTGACGAGTTCCGGGGAGAAGTTGTACGGCTTCCCTGTGGCGGGATCGATGAACGCATCGTTCGGCACCGCCGCGGGTGCGGTCTCGCGGCCGTCGAGCGTGTGCACCTCGCCGCTCTTCGCGTCGTAATACACGAAGTATCCGCCTCCGCCGATGCCGGCAGAGTAGGGCTCCGTTACCCCCAGGGTTGCCGCTGCTGCGACGGCGGCGTCAACGGCGTTGCCGCCCTTGCGGAGCACCGTGATGGCGGCAGCGGAAGCATCGGCGTCCACCGTGCTGACCGCTCCCCCGTATCCGGTGGCGGTGGCTTTCTTCTCGGGTTCGTCGTCCCACTTGTGGGCCGAGGCCGGACTCATGATGGCTCCGGACGTCACGCTCATCGCCAGCGCAGCCGTTATGGCTCCTACCCGGCGTCCCAGATGTGGCATGGTTGCTCCTAGGGGTTTGGGTGATGTCCATCACACGCTACTCTTCGGGCCACACAGGCTCAACGCCCCCGGCTACCCTGCGGAGCACCCTGGAGCTGCTTGGCGCCAAGCAACCGCTGCCGGCAGCACGTCATGCAACGGGACCGCAACGGGCAACATCCATCCCATCGCTTATGCTCGCTGCAGTAGAGACCATGGGCAGTTCAACGGGGAACCAACGGGAGTGACGGCATGACCAACTGGCGGATCAGGGATTTCCATTCGGCGGACCTGGACGGGATCCTGCACCTGTGGGAGACGCTGAAGGCAACCAACGTGGAACCGGTGTACGCGCTGTCCGAGGTCCTTGCCTCCTGCGAAAAGGACCACGCCGTGGTGGCGGTGCTGGGTGACCAGGTGGTGGGCGCCGCCGTGGGGCGTGCCGCGCACGACCAGGGCTGGATCGTCTTCCTGGCCACCCTGCCGGAGTACCGCGGCCGGGGCATCGGCACCTCACTGCTGGCCGCCGTCGAAACCCGGATGGCACCGCACGGGCTGAACAAGCTCTCGGCCCTGATGCCTGAATCCGAAACCCGGGTGGAAGCGTTCCTGGGCCGCGGCTTCGCGCTGAAGAAGAACCTGCGCTACTTCGAACGCACCATCCCCGTGCAGCGGCAGGAACTCGGTGCGCTCGGCCAGCTCGGCGGCCGCGTCCTCGCCCGCGACCTCTGGGAAAACGTCGCCGGCATGCGGAAGGAAAAGGAACTCCTGGAACGGCGCCTGGTGCTGCCGCTGGCCGAGGCGGACCTCGCGGATGAATTCGGCGTGGTGCCGCCGCGCGCCGTCGTACTTTTTGGCCCTCCCGGCACCGGCAAGACCACCTTCGCCAAGGCCATCGCCTCCCGCCTGGAATGGCCGTTCGTGGAGGTGTTCCCGTCCCGCCTCGCCGCGGATCCCCAGGGCCTGGCAGGGGCACTGCGGGAAACGTTCCTGGAGATCGCCGAACTCGAGCACGCGGTGGTCTTCATCGACGAGGTGGAGGAGATCGCCTCCCAGCGCGCCGGCGACCCGCCCTCACCCCTGCAGGGCGTCACCAACGAACTGCTCAAGATCATTCCGGCGTTCCGGGAACAGCCCGGCCGGCTCCTGGTCTGCGCCACCAACTTCATCCGCGCCCTGGACACCGCGTTCCTGCGGCACGGCCGGTTCGACTACGTCATCCCCATCGGCCTCCCGGACCGGCAGGCCCGCGAGGCTATGTGGCAGCGCTTCATCCCCGCCCCCGTGGTGGATGACGTGGACGTGGAACTCCTCGTGGAGCGGACCGAGGGCTTCTCCCCGGCGGATATCGAATACGCGGCTCGGAGCGCCTCCCAGCGTGCGCTGGAAAAAGCGGTGTACGACGACGGCGGGCTGGCCTCCGATGCGCGGCCGTCCGTCCGGGAGGCGGTCCGGAAGGGGCCCTCCACAGAGGACTACCTCGCCGCGATCGCCGAAACCCGCACCACCGTCAGCGCTGAAGTGCACCAGGACTTCCTCGAAGACATCGACGCCTTGGGAAGGGTCTGAGCGGGTCCCATCCGGTTATCTTTGAGGCATGTCCTCAAACCCCCTCCGGCATGCGTTCGCGCGCATGGGCGGCCGCGATCCGCATGAGAAACACCGGGCAGCCACCCCGCTGGAGCTCTTCTTCGACCTGACCTTCGTGATTGCCTTCGGCGTCGCGGGAAGCCAGTTCGCCCATGAAATCGCGGAGGCCCACGTGCTGCCCGGGCTGATCGGGTTCGCCTTCGCGATGTTCGCCGTGATCTGGGCCTGGATCAATTTCACCTGGTTCGCCAGCGCCTACGACACGGACGATTGGGTGTTCCGCGTGGTCACCATGGTCCAGATCGTGGGCGTCCTGATCCTCACCATGGGAATCGAACCGATGTTCCACTCGATCGTCGAGGGGCAGCATGTGGACAACCGGGTCATTGTGGGCGGCTACATCCTGATGCGCCTGGCCCTGGTGGCGCAGTGGATGCGGGCTGCGCGCCAGGATCCTGCCCGCCGCGAGACCTGCCTGCGTTACGCCCGGTACCTGGCCATCGTCCAGCTGGGCTGGGTGGCGGTGCTGATCCTCGACACCGGCGTCGCAGCCACGCTCCTGATGGTGGTTCCGCTCGTGGCGCTGGAAATGGCCACGCCTTATTTTGCCGAGCGCAGGGCAACAACGCCGTGGCATGCCCACCACATCGCCGAACGGTACGGGCTGCTCGCCATCATTGCCCTGGGCGAGTGCCTGATCGGTGCCATCGAGACGTTGCGCGCGTTTGTAGCCAACAGCGGCTGGACCATGGACGCGGCCCTGGTGGGATTCGGTGGAACGGCACTGGCCTTCGGAATGTGGTGGGTGTACTTCATGCTGCCTGCCGGGCGGGCCCTGCACCTGCGGCGGCACCGGTCCTACCTGTTCGGCTACGGCCACATCCCCATCTTCGCGGCCATCGCCGCCACCGGTGCCGGCCTCCATGTGGCCGCCTACTACATCGACCACGAGGCCCACATCAGCGCCGCGGCGGCCGTGGCGAGCATCGCTATTCCGGTGGCAGTCTTCAAGGCAACCCTCACCTGGCTGTACAGCGTGATGATGGGAACCGACCGCATGGTCGTCGCGGTCGCAGCGGGCGTCATCGCTGTCCAGGGCGGCGCGGTAGCCCTCGCGGCAGCAGGCGCCTCCGTCCCCGTGTGCCTGCTGGTCATTGTGGCCGCCCTGGCCGCCTCGATCGTCATCGACGAGAAGCGCGGCAGCGACCGGGTGCACGCGGCCCTGTCGAAGCTGGAGACAGCGGAGCCTGAACTGCCTGCCTAAGGCTTACTGTTTGCCGTACTTCCGGTGCACGGCCTGCTTGGTGACGCCCAGGCACAGCGCAATGGCTTCCCAGGACAAGCCGGCCTGCCTGGCGCCGCGCACCAGGGCCGCCTCCGCCCGGCCGACTTCCTTCTGCAGCTCGGCAACGGCATACAGGGCCTCGGCAGGGCCCTTGCCGTCCATTGATCCAACGAGGGTCTTCATCCGTTCCACCTCCATGGCGTCAACATTAGTTGACACCATGAAGGCCGTCAATGATTGTTGACGATGCCTTTCCAGGCCCAGGGCGCGGTGGGCAGTCCGGCGGGATGGAAGGCCGCCAGCGCCTCGCTTAGCGTCCCGGGCGGCAGTCCGAGCGATGCCAGCAGCAGGTTCCGAACCTCACCCGCCGGAATACCCGCAGCGTCAAGGTCACCGAGCGTCACGGCGCCGTCCCGCTTGGCCAGCCGGACGCCGTCGGAATTCACCACCAGCGGGACGTGGGCATATTCCGGAACCGGAATATTCAAGAGGGAGGCAAGATATGCCTGCCGGGGTGTCGAGGAAAGCAGGTCGTCGCCGCGGACCACCTGGTCAACCCCCTGCTCGGCATCGTCCACCACCACTGCCAGGTTGTATGCGGTGACACCGTCGTTGCGGCGGAGCACAAAGTCATCCACGATGCCGGTGTAGGCGCCGTGCAGGACATCCCGGACCGTGAACTTTGCAACGTCGGCGCGCAGCCGGATGGCCGCCGGCCGGGTGGATCGCTTGTACTCCAGTTCCGCCAGTCCAAGGTTCCGGCAGGTGCCCGGATAGGCGCCCTGTGGAGCATGCGGGGCGGAGGGGGCTTCCTGGATTTCACGCCGGGTGCAGAAGCACTCGTAGGTCAGGCCTGCGGACTGCAGGCGCCCGATGGCCTCCTCATACAAGGCTCCGCGGGCGGTCTGCCGGACCACCGCACCGTCCCAGTCCACCCCTATCGCGGCGAGGTCACGCAACTGGACGGCCTCGGCTCCGGCGCGGGCCCTGTCCAGGTCCTCAACGCGCAGGAGGAAGCTGCGGCCGGTGGAGCGGGCGAAGAGCCAGGCGAGGATGGCGGTACGGAGGTTGCCCACGTGCAGTTCGCCGGAGGGGCTGGGGGCGAAGCGTCCGGCCGAAGTCATGCCTCCAGCCTATGCGGAACAGCACAAGAGCCCCTCAGCCACCGATATGACCGGATATCCGGCGGATCGGTAGCCCAGGGGCTCTCGTCAGTGGGTGCGGAAAGACGATGCGTGAACAAGAGTCAATCAGCGGCGGCCTCCTTGCGGGAAGCTGTGCGCGGCGCCCGGGTGGTGTGCCGGAGGCCGGTGGCCTGAGGGCAGTGGCGGTAGCCGCTGCCGTGTTGCCAACATTTCAGCACCAGCCATACAGTTGGTGCAACCGGCTCCCCATCCTTTAGTCAATCTGACTAATCCATGTGCGCCGTGTCAGCAGAAAGTAGGCAAATTGCAGGAACTCGACGCCACGGACCGGCGGATACTCCGCGCGCTGGACGAGGACCCCCGGGTGCCCATCATGGTGCTGGCGCAGCGGCTGGGGCTGGCGCGCGGCACGGTGCAGTCGCGCCTGGAGCGGATGACGGCGGCCGGCGCGCTCCGGCCCAACAGCAGCAGGGTCCTTCCCGCGGCATTGGGCCGCGGTGTGGCAGCGTCGGTGAGCGCAGAACTGGACCAAAGCCACCTCAATGAAGCCATCGCCGCCCTGCGGAACATTCCGGAGGTCCTCGAATGCCACGCACCCGCCGGCGACACGGACCTCCTGATCCGGGTGGTGGCCACCAGTCCGGATGACCTCTACCGGGTATCGGAGGAAATCCGGCTGTGCCCGGGAATCGTCCGAACCTCCACCAGCATGTTCCTGCGCGAAGTCATTCCCTACCGCACCACGGGGCTGCTGGACGGATAGCCCTCCCCATCGCCCGGCCTTACCTTCCCGGCTAGGCTGGCACGGTACATCCACACAGGGGGAATCATCATGGCGGGTACCTTTTACGGCGGCGACGTGGCCCAGCTCCGGCGGCTCGCCAAGGACCTCGCCGGCGGCGCCAACCGGCTCAACGCCCTGGGCCAGCAGCTCAACAGCACCATCAGCTCCGGCCTGTGGAAGGGGCATGACGGCGACAGGTTCCGCAGCGAATGGACCTCCTCCCACATCAAGCTGCTGAGGTCCGCCACGGCCGGGCTCGAAACGGCGTCCAAGGCGTTGCTGGCCAACGCGGACGAACAGGAACGGGCCAGCAACGGCGGCGGCGGTGGCGGCGGGGGCGCAGGCCAATCAGGCGGAGGCGGCGGAACGGCCCAGGACCTGACCGACACCCTGAACTCGATGACGCCGGACGAGCGCCGGGACTACCTGCAGAGCGAAGAGTTCCGGCAGTGGGCCCTGGCCAACCCGGAAGCCGCCAAGGCCGCCATGGACGCTGCCGCAGACTCCGGCCTGATCGACAAGAACTCCCCGGAGTACGCCGATTTCCTCAGCGATTACTGGAACAACCAGGCCATGCTGGACATGGGCATCGATCCGGCTACCTGGGACACCGCCAACGGCACCGAAGCCAACTGGGACACCATCCGCAGCGTCTATGACTTCTACGGCCAGGCCTACCTCGCCAACCCGGACCTGCAATGGGCCGGCATGGCCAACATGATCGGACCGTCCTTCGCGGGCGGCTTCCGCGACATGGCCATGATGCGGGACCTCGCGCAGCAGATCGCCAACAATCCGGCATCCAACATCCCGCTGCCCATCCTGGACCAGATCGAACAGCTGGCCGGAATGACCGATGACGAGATCCGCTTCTACGAAACCAGCATGCTGGACATGAACAAGGAGATCTTCCTGGACCAGGCGCGCCAGCACCAGGCGTACCTCAACGGCGGCCTGGACGAGATCAACCGGCTCCATGATTCCGGTGCCATCGATGCCGGAACGGCGGAGGCCTGGGCCAATATTGATTCCGGCGACCCGGACCGCGTCCAGGAAGGCAACACAGCCCTCCTGTACCGCGAGCAGAACGAAATCATCGCCGACGATTACGACAACATGCGCAGCCACCCCGGCGGCGAAGCCGTGACCTACATGGTGACCCTGGCCGGCGAGCCCTCCATTCCCGGGGCCAGGAGCTACGCCGAGGTGTTTCCCTACACCTTCAGCGTGGAAAGCCCCGGGCCGCAGAACGTGCCGTTCACCAACTGGGACAACCCCACGCAGTTCCGCACCGACTTCACCACAGGTTTCCCGGACGGCAACATTGCCAACGCGGACCAGCGCTGGGAACTCATCCGGCAGGACACCCTGCCCGCCTACCAGGACCTGCTGGCCTCAGACCCGGACCGGGCGGCCCAGATCATCGGCTCCGACTTTGACACTCGGGTGGACCAGTACCGGCCCACCAACAACATCCCCCAGATCATGGACCGCTTCCTGGACGGCTTCGACGCGGAGGTCCACCAGTGACGACCACCCGCACGGCCGCAGCCGGGAAGCGAAGGCGCGCATCCGGCGTCGTACTCCTCCTGCCGGTCCTGGCCGCCAGCCTGGCCCTGGGCGGCTGCCAGCTGTCCGCACCCGATCCCGCCACTCCGTCCTCCGCCACATCACCTTCTGCAGGGAGCACCGTGAAAACCTCTGAATTTTCCACCCTTGATGCCGCCGGCGTAGAGACCATCCGCAGCACCGGTGCCGCACGGCTGGACATGAGCTCCGGCACGCTGGACAAGGCAGCCGTCCAGGTGACGCCGGACAGCTACGGACCCGAGATCAACACCCGCGGCGCCGGAAAGATCAACCTGACCATCGTGGCACCGAGCGGCGAAATCACGGGCGAATCGGACCGCATCCGGTTCAACACCACTGACAAGCGCACGGACTTCAGCGAGGTCACCTACTTCCTCACCGCACAATCCGCCGAGGAGTACTTCGCCCTGATCCGTGAGGGCGTGCAGCGTTACGGCATCGACGGGGACTCCGCCGAGCGGTGGATCAGCAGCACCGAAAGCGCCCCGGAGGGAAAGAGCGATTTCTCCATCACCTCCGGAACGGCCACCGGCCTGGACGTGAACTACGACCTGAGGTACGACGGCGGCAAGGACACCCAGGTGATCATCGTCCACGTCCGCCCGGTCGCCTAAGGCAACGGGCGGCCGCTACACCGGCGGCCCGGCGTTGGATTTGAGGTTCTTCATCACCAGGGTGGAGGTCAGCCGTTCCACGCCCGGCAGGGATGTCAGCTCCGCGTCGTAAAAGCGCTGGTACGCGGGCAGGTCCTCCGCGATGACCTTCAGCAGGTAGTCCGGCGAACCGAAGAGCCGTTGCGCCTCCACGATGTTCGGGTTGTCCGCCACCCGGCTCTCGAAAATCTCCATGGTGGGCCGGTCCACCTGGCGCAGGGTGACGAAGACGATTGCCTCAAACCCGAGTCCCACCGCCCCGGGATCGATGTCCGCCTTGTAGCCGCGTATCACCCCTGACTGCTCCAGGTCGCGCAGCCGGCGGTGGCACGGTGCCACCGTCAGCCCCACCTTGGCGGCAAGCGCCGTAGCGGTCATCCGCCCATCCTCTTTCAGGTGGCGCAAGATATTCCTGTCAATAGCGTCTATCACGCAAAAATCCTACTGCCTGCCGAGCGTGCCGCGCGAAAACCGGACAGCACTTCCGGCCTGAAAGTTCCTACAGTTACTCCTGAAAGATCCCCTGACAGGAGGAACCATGAATCCGGAGCTGTTCCTGGCCTTTGTGCTGGTGGCCGCGGCCCTCGCCTGCACCCCCGGCGTGGACTGGGCCTACTCCATCACGGCAGGGCTTGGACAGCGCAGTTTCGTGCCAGCCGTGGCCGGGCTGTGCGGCGGCTACGTCCTGCACACCGCGTTGCTGGTGGCTGGCCTCGCCGCGGTGCTGACCGGCATGCCCGGCGTTCTGGGCTGGCTGACGCTTGTGGGCGCCGGCTACCTGATGTGGCTGGGCATCAGCACGCTCCGCTCGTGGCGCGGGGCGTCCTTCAGTGCGGCAGGCGCCGTCGGACGTCCCGGCGCAACGCGGCTGCGGACCTTCCTGCAAGGCATGGGCACCAGCGGCATCAACCCGAAGGGCCTGCTGTTCTACGTCGCCCTGATCCCGCAGTTCGTCAGCGCGGACGCCTCACTGCCGGTTCCGGTGCAATCCGGACTGCTGGGCATGACCTTCGTGGCGCTGGCCGGGCTGGTCTACACGGCCGTGGCACTGCTGTCCCGCACGCTGCTGCAGAGCAGGCCCGGGGCAGCGCGGGCCGTGACCCTGGCCAGCGGGATCATCATGGTCCTGCTGGGGACAGTGCTGCTCGGCGAACAGCTTGTTCCCTTTGTGGCGGGCCGCGCCTAGTCCTCGCTGAGGTTCTTCCAGTCCTGTTCCCAGATGCGGCGCATCTCTTCGTCCTTGCGGATGGGGACCGGAGCGGCGATTTCACGCAGCGGCACGGGATCCTCGTGCCGCCGGCCCCAGTCGCGCGGATTGAGCGAGCGCCGGCTGGAGTCCAGCAGGAGCAGCGCCTTATCCGTCAGGGCATCGTTCCGGAGCGCGAGGTGCGTCTTGCGGCGCCGCAGCACTTCGGTGATGGCCTGCTGCGCGGCGTCGAGCCGGCCTTCCCGGCGAAGGGCGCGGGCGCGGACCAGGAGCAGCGCGGCGGACAGGTCATCGGCGTTCAGGAGCCCCTCGGTCCAGTCGATCACGGTGCGGCTCCGGCCCAGGCTGAGCGCCAGGGAGCACCGGGCAAGGGCCATGGGGAGCGACGGCGGCAGCCCGGTGAGGGCGTCCAGCGCCGCCTCGGTCCGGCCGGTCTCGCGCAGCGCGTGGGCCAGTGCCAGGAACACCGATTCCTCGCTGAACAGGACTGGAACCTCCACCCGTTCGGCCAGTTCGATCCGGGTGACGATGCGCCGCAGGTACGTGGCGGAGTAGCGGTTCGCGTCCTCATCGTTCCGGGTGGTGAGCCCGCGCTGCAGCAGCTCCGAGGCGCGGAGGTACCCGCCGTGCTGGTACACCAGCAGCCCGGACATCAGGTAGCACAGGCCTGCCCAGCCCGGGTAGGTGCGGGCCAGGGCGATGAGCCGTTCGGGTTCACGGCTGGAGAAGACGGCGTCGTGCACCTCTTTGGCCGGCCGGGGCATCCGCCGGAGCCGCGGCACCTCGCCGTTGATCGCGAGCAGCGACGGGTTGCGGGCGCCCAGCACTCCGGTCAGCAGGCCGCCCACTCCCCCGGCAAGGTCGTGGACAGGCGTGCGCAGGTGCGCCTGGCCGAACGGCGTCAGGTCACGGCTGTCCCAGTAGATCGGTGCGCTGTCCCCGGCAGTCATCTTTCCATGCTAACGAACGCCGGGCCGCGGCCGGACGGGGGAAGGAAACCTACCCATTCACCGCGGCAATCCATACCCCGATGACCCAGGCGCTGGCGGCCAGGCACGCCAGTCCGAATTCGGCGAGCATCCCGATGCCGGTGGCTTTGAGGGCGGCCCAGCTGGACCGGGCCGCGGTGGGCAGGTTGCGGGTGCGCAGGACTTCGCTGAGCAGCAGGCCTGCGGCGAACCCAACGAACAGGCCCACCACCGGGATGATGAACATGCCGGCCACACCGGCCACCAGGCCCACCACGATGCTGCGGCTGGGAATGGCATGCTCCTTGAGCTTCCGCCCGGTGAGCACGGCGCCGGCGGCCATCCCGGCGGCCACGAAGATGATGCCGATGGCGAACACCACCCATCCGGCGGGACCTGCGCCGCCCCAGATGGCCCACGCCAGCAGGCTGGCCCCGATCAGGATGCTGCCCGGCAGGACGGGGATGATGGTCCCCGCCACACCCACCAGGATCGCAAGGCCGCACAGGATGGTCACCACGGTCTCGGAAGTCATGGCACCCAGTCTAGGGTGGCGCGGAGGCCGGTCCGGACCGCGTTAACGCCCGACGGCGGTGCCTCCTTTCGGGGAAGGAGGCACCGCCGTCGGGCGTAATCAAGGGGTGGACTACTCCGCTTCCACCGCCGCGGCGACGGCCGCGGTCACCGCGGGGGCAACCCGGGGATCGAGCGGGCTGGGCACGATGTAGTCGGCGGCCAGGTCCTCGGCGGCGAGCTCGGCGATGGCGTTGGCCGCCGCCAGCTTCATGGCCGGGGTGATCCGGCGTGCGCCGGCGTCCAGGGCGCCCCGGAAGATGCCGGGGAACGCCAGGACGTTGTTGATCTGGTTGGGGAAGTCGCTGCGGCCGGTGGCCACCACGGCGGCGTACTTGGCGGCGACCTCAGGAAGGACCTCGGGGTCCGGGTTGGAGAGGGCGAACACGATGGCGTCCTGGTTCATCAGGGCAAGGTGTGCCTCGTCCAGCTTGGAGGAGGAAACTCCGATGAAGACGTCGGCTCCGGCGAGGGCCTCGGCCGGGCCGCCTTCCACACCGCGGGGGTTGCTGCGGCCCGCGATGTCGGCCTTCTTGCTGGACGTGTCAGCGGCGAGGTCGGCGCGGGTGCTGTTGATGACACCGCGGGAATCCAGCAGGACGACATCCGGGATGCCGGCAGCAAGGAGGATTTCGGCGACGGCGATGCCCGCGGCACCGGCACCGGAAACCACAACCTTCAGGCTGTCCAGGCTGCGGCCGGTCACCTTGGCGGCGTTGGTCAGGGCGGCCAGCGCCACCACTGCGGTGCCGTGCTGGTCATCATGCATGACCGGGCAGTCCAGGGCCTCGATCAGCTTTTCCTCGAGCTCGAAGCAGCGCGGAGCGGCGATGTCCTCGAGGTTGACGGCGCCGAAACTGGGACGCAGGCGGACCAGGGTCTCCACGATTTCGTCGACGTCGCTGGTGTTCAGGACCAGGGGGATGGAATCAAGGTCGCCGAAGCTCTTGAACAGTGCGGACTTGCCCTCCATTACGGGCAGGGAGGCGCTGGCGCCGATGTTGCCCAGGCCCAGGACTGCTGTGCCGTCGCTGACCACGACCACCAGGCGCTCGGCCCAGGTCAGGGTGCGGGCGAGCTCCGGCTGCTTGTGGATGGCGCGGCTGACCTCGGCCACACCGGGGGTGTAGGCGATGGACAGGTCGCGCTTGTTGGACAGCGGGACGGTGCTGGCGATGGAGAGCTTTCCGCCCTGGTGGGCGTCGAAGATCTCGGCTTCGGTCAGAGCGGTGGCTGCGGAATTGTCAGTGGCTGTAGCTGCGTCAATGGACACGTCGTTGTCTCCTGGTGCTCGCCGTGCACGCACGGCACATGGGGCCGGACCCGTGCGGGCTCCGGCAGGGAAAATGGTGCGACAGGAAACCCAGGGGTGGCGGGTCCGTAGGAGCCCCCGGGGATGTTCACTCCCTGCTGCTCCGCTGGATCCATCGTAGGCAAGCTCCGGAGCCCGCAACGGCGGTCTTGACAGCGAAAATGGCTGCCAAATCGTTTATTCAGCGCTCCTTGTGACTCACGCCACGCTATAAAGGCGTATTTAATGCCAGATTGGTCTAGACCGGTTACGCCGACTGGTGGAGTGTGAACCGGGCATCCGCGGCTGGAGAGAGCCGGGCGCAGGCCTTTTTGAGGTCTTCTTCGGCCTCGAAGAGGGACAGGCGGCGGTTCCGGACGGACTGGACCAGACCAGTGACAGACAGCAGCAGGACCCTGGCCGCCACGGCATCACCGGCGGCGGCCTCCACGGCCTTCTCGCCCAGGGCGTCAATGTCGCGCAGCAGGGACGTGGTGTCCCGGTCCGGAAGATAGACGCCGCGGCTCAGGCACTGTTCCACGGCAGGCTGCATGACCCGCATGTGGAAGATTTCCATCACGACACCGGGGAGGGCGCGGCCGCGGAACCGGTCAGACTCGCGCCGCGAAGCAGCCTCCAGCTCTTCCAGCTGGTGGCGGTACAGCGCCAGGACCAGGTGCGTCGGCGACGGAAAATAGCGGTACACCGTGCCCAGCGGAACGTCTGCCTTCTCGGCGATCTCGGACAGGTCCACGGAGTCCAGGCCCTTCCGGGCAAAGGAAGCAGCGGCTTCTAGCATGCGTGCGTAGCGAAGGCGCTGGCGTGGTGCAGTGGGCCGGGGGGCCATGGGCGGATGGTCTGAAACAGTCTCGGTCATCAGCATTTTCCGGGGTTGTGTTCTGGGGTTACTGCTGCCGGAGCTCCCCCATCCATACAGCCCCGCAGCCGGCTCAACTATACGTCACCAGCCGGCGCTGCAACTCGTCAGTGGCCTTACCAACGGCCGCCGGAAGGGTCAGTCCACGCCCTTGATCTTGACGACGAACACAGCGCCCAGCAGCCCGATAACGGCCGCCGTGGTGAAGAGGGTGCCGTACCCGCCGAAGAACTTCAGGGAGAGGAACGCGAGCAGGGGCGCGATCACCTGCGGCAGGGAGCTGGCGATGTTGATGACACCGAGGTCCTTGCCCCGGTCCGCGGCCTTCGGGAGTACCTGGGTCAGCAGGGCAAAGTCCACTGCAAGGTAGGCCCCGAAGCCGATGCCCAGGACGGCAGCGCCGGCCAGGGCGCCCTGCCAGACCGGGAAGAAGGCCATGATCAGTGCCGCCATGGCGATCGTGGCCGAGGAACCGATGACAAACGGCTTCCGTTTTCCCACCCTGTCGCTCCATGGCCCGGCGATCACAGCGGTGATCATCACCATCACCGCATAGATTCCGGTGAGTACCAGTACCCCGAATGCCGGGTCCTCGTGCTTGATGATGTCCCGGAGGAAGAAGAGCAGGTAGACGATGGTGAGCTGGTTGCCCACGTTGACCAGCAGGCGGGTAAGCCATGCCCAGCCGAAGTCCGGATACCGGACAGGGCTGATGTAGAAACCCTTGGCAAAGGCCCGCAGGTTGAAAGCACCCAGTTCGGACTTGGGCAGGGCGGGGTCGTTGCGGTGGAACAGGTAGGGCAGCACAGAGACCAGAAGAGCGGCCGCACACAGCCAGTACCCCACCATGAAGTTGCCGGACACCACCGCGCCGAAGACGGCGCCGGTGAGGACGCCCAGGGTCTGGCCCATGGCCGCCAGCCCGCCCACGCCGCCGCGCTGCGGCACCGGAACCCGGTCCGGGACGGCGGCGAAAATGGCTGCGTAGGCCGCGTTGGCCCCCAGCTGTACCAGGCACCAGAACAGCACCATAAGGGCCACCGACGCCGAGAAGGACATCGCCAGCAGAGCAACTGTCGCCAGGACCGCTCCCGCCAGCACCCAGGGGGCTCGGCGGCCAAAGCGCGACGTGGTGCGGTCAGACAAGGCACCGAACAGCGGGTTGGCCACCAGGGAGACTGCGGCGCCGCAGGCCGTGACCAGGGACAGGATGGCTTCCTTGCTGGGCGAATCAATACTGATGGCCTGCTGGCCGATGAAGACATTGATGGGTCCAAAGAACGCGGCGTTGATGCCCACGTTGACCAGCACCAGCCCGGTGACCCAGCGCGCGGTGACCTTCTGCGTCGGCTCGGCGAGCGCCGCGGCCGTGGTCCGCGGAACGTCCGGCGGGACCGGTGTGTTGGACATGCTCATTGCTGGTTCCCCCCGGGGCAGGTGCTGATGCTGGAAATCAGACTATCGTGGGCCTTGCCCGGCGTCTGTGCCGCACGCCGGGGCAGTTGCGAGCGCGCGGCACCCCGAGGCTCGAAGGAGAACCACATGAACGCTGCTACCACCCCTGCCATCAACACGGCGGACCTCTATGACGAGCGCGGCGATGAGCTGGCGTCCGTGGCGCTGCAGTTCCAGTCCCTGGGCGGCCGCACGCACTTCTCCGGGCAGGCCCGGACCATCCGCTGCTTCCAGGACAACGCCCTGGTGAAGTCCACGCTGGCAACCCCCGGTAACGGCAGCGTGCTGGTGGTGGACGGCGGCGGCTCGCTGGGGACCGCCCTGATGGGGGACATGATCGCCGAAAGCGCCGTGGCGAACGGCTGGGCCGGCGTCGTGATCAATGGCGCAATCCGTGACCGCGAAGCCATCGCCAAGCTCGACCTCGGCGTGAAGGCGCTGGGCAGCAACCCCCGGAAGAGTGCCAAGGCCGGCGCGGGCGAAGTGGACGTTGACGTAGTGATCGACGGCGTCACCATCCGCACGGGCGCCCAGATCTGGTGCGACCCGGACGGCATCCTCGTGGAGCCGTAACCCGGCGGCCTAAAAAGTTTCCCGCGACGGGGAATGGAACTGCAGGTAAGATAGTTACTGAAAGCAACTATCAAATGCTTACTTCCCTTTTCTTCCCCTGGAGCACCTATGTCCAAAGCCACTGCCGCGCCCGGCGCCGGAGATACCCTGACGCAGCGCCAAATCGTCACCGTGATGGTGGGCCTGATGCTGGGCATGTTCCTGGCCTCGCTGGACCAGACCATCGTGTCCACGTCCATCTACACCATCGCCAACGACCTGGACGGCCTCTCGCTCCAGGCGTGGGCCACCACGGCGTACCTGATTACGTCCACTGTCAGCACCCCGCTGTACGGCAAGCTGAGCGATATCTTCGGCCGCCGGCCCCTGTACCTGAGCGCCATCGTGATCTTCCTGGCGGGCTCGGTCTATGCCGGTTCCGTCCACTCCATGACGGAACTTGCCCTGGCCCGCGGTGTCCAGGGCCTCGGCGCCGGCGGCCTGCTGGCCCTGGCGCTGACCATCATCGGCGACATTGTCTCGCTCAAGGACAGGGCCAAGTACCAGGGCTACTTCATGTCCGTGTTCGGCATCTCCTCAGTGCTGGGGCCCGTGGTGGGCGGTGCCTTCGCCGGAACGTCCAACATCCTGGGCTTTGACGGCTGGCGCTGGGTGTTCTTCATCAACGTGCCCATCGGCCTCGCCGCCCTGGTGGTGGTGTTCCTGTTCCTGCACCTGCCGGCCAAGCACCTGAAGCAGAAGATCGACTACTGGGGCGCGGCAGCCATCACCGTTGCCATCGTCCCGCTGCTCCTCGTGGCCGAGCAGGGCCGCGCGTGGGGCTGGGCGTCCACCAACTCCTTCCTCTGCTACGGCCTGGGCGTGGTGGGCATCGCGTGGTTCCTGCTGGCCGAGAAGCGGGCCGGGGACTACGCGCTGATCCCGCTGCGGCTCTTCAGCAACATCACCTTCGGGCTTTCCTCGCTGCTGAACTTCATCATCGGCATCGGCATGTTCGGCGCCATTGCCATGCTTCCCATGTACCTCCAGCTCGTGAAGGGCCTGACTCCCACCGAGGCCGGCCTGATGATGATCACCTTCACCGTGGGCATCCTGTTCGGGTCCATCACTGCCGGGCGGACCATCTCCGCGTCCGGCACCTTCCGGATCTTCCCCATCATGGGCACGGGAATCCTGACGGCCGCAGCACTGGTCATGGGGTTGTCTCTTCGTGTGGACACGGCCCTGTGGGTTCCCGGACTGATCGCCGTGTTCTTCGGCGTGGGCCTGGGCTTCTGCATGCAGCCGCTCACCCTGGCCATGCAGACCTCCGTCCCCCCGCGTGACATGGGCGTGGGAACGTCCTCCGCCGCCTTCTTCCGCTCCATGGGCGGCGCCGTGGGAACCGCTGTCTTCATCTCCATGCTGTTCAGCCTGGCGGCAGACAAGATCGCCGACGGCATGAAGGCAGCCACCACCGACGCCGCGTACCTTGCCGTCCTGAAGGACCCGGCGGTGGCGGCGGACCCGGCCAACGCCAAGCTGTACGACTTCTTCAAGAACGGCGCGTCCAACGATTCGCTCAACGACACCAGCTGGCTGCACACCGCCAACAGCACCCTGACCCGGCCCATCACCGAGGGCTTCGCCGGTTCGATCGACGCCGTGATGCTGACCGCCGCGGTGCTGACCGGAATCGCGTTCCTCATCAGCCTCGCGCTGCCGAAGAAGAAGCTGACGGACCCCAACGCCACTCCCCCGCAGGACAACGACACCCTGCAGGTCCCCGCCCACTGAACGCCCGCTCACTCGTGGCGGCCTAAACACCAACGCGCGCTCACTCGTGGCGGCAATATCCGGAACCCTTTCGCACACCGTGCGGGAGGGTTCCGGCGTTTCTCCCTAAGTGCTTCGCGCCCGGGGCGAGGTGTACGACGGCGGCGCGCACCGTCGTCGTCCGCGTTCGCTGCGGGAGGGGAGCCGGTGCCGGCCGGCCTCAACTGGAACGGTTCGCCGTGGCATGGAACACTACGGTAAGTACGCTGGCCATTTAGCCGGTACGCAGCCGACGACGTCCGCGCGAACTCCACCACACCCCAAACCCAGGGAGAACCATGCCCACTGCACAGGAGCAGACCAAGACCCGCATACCGCAGCGGGTGATCTGGCTGGCCCTTGCGGGAGCGGTGGGCGGATTCCTCTTCGGTTTCGATTCGTCCGTGGTGAACGGTGCCGTGGACGCCATGAAGGGCGAGTTCGCGCTCTCCGAAGCGGTGACCGGGTTTGCCGTCGCTGTTGCGCTGCTGGGCTGCGCTGCCGGCGCCTACCTGGCCGGGAAGGTGGCCGACAAATACGGCCGCATCCCCGCCATGAAGCTCGGGGCGCTGCTCTTCCTGGTCAGCGCCATAGGCACCGGCTTCGCGTTCAGCGTGTGGGACCTCATCTTCTGGCGGCTGGTGGGTGGGCTCGGCATTGGCCTCGCCTCCGTGATTGCGCCCGCCTATATCTCCGAGATCTCGCCGCGGCAGGTCCGCGGGCGGCTCGCCTCCCTGCAGCAGCTGGCCATCACCACCGGTATTTTCGCGGCCCTGCTGTCGGACGCCCTCCTGGCAACCAGCGCCCGCGGCGCGGACCAGTCCTTCTGGCTGGGCATCGAGGCGTGGCGCTGGATGTTCCTGGCCGCCGCTGTTCCGGCCCTGGTTTACGGCTGGATTGCCTTCACGCTCCCGGAGTCCCCGCGGTTCCTGGTGTTCCAGGGCAAGGAAGAAGAAGCACGCAAGATCTTCGACAGCATCGCCCCGGCCGATGACACCGAGCGCCACATCCGGGAAATCCGGGATGCCATCGAGGAAGACAAGATCGCCGGTCAGAAGGGCTCGCTGCGCGGCAAGACCTTTGGCCTGCAGGCGGTGGTCTGGGTGGGCATCATCCTCTCCATGCTGCAGCAGTTCGTGGGCATCAACGTGATCTTCTATTACTCCACCACCCTGTGGAAGGCCGTAGGTTTCCGGGAAGAGGATTCCCTGACCATCTCGGTGGCCACGTCCGTCACCAACATCCTGGTCACCCTGGTGGCCATCGCCCTGGTGGACCGGATTGGCCGCCGCCCCATCCTGCTGGTTGGTTCCGTGGGCATGGCCGTATCCCTGGGCGCCATGGCCCTGGCGTTCTCCTCCGCAACCGGATCCGGCGAAGACATCACCCTCCCGGGCGCCTGGGGGCCGGTGGCCCTGGTGGCGGCCAACGTGTTCGTGGTCAGCTTCGGCGCCTCCTGGGGCCCGCTGGTGTGGGTGCTGCTCGGCGAGATTTTCCCGTCCCGCATCCGTGCCCGCGCCCTGGGACTCGCAGCGGCGGCACAATGGGTGGCCAACTTCGCCATCACCCTCAGCTTCCCGGTGATGTCCGCCGTGTCCCTGCCGCTGACCTACGCCATGTACGCGCTGTTCGCCGCGGCATCCTTCTTCTTCGTGATGTTCAAGGTGCCGGAGACCAACGGCATGTCCCTCGAGCAGGCAGAGACCCTGTTCGTGGCGAAGGGCTCGGCGAAGGGCTGACCGCCGGTCCGGCTGAACCCGGCCACACAAAAAGGAACCTCCCGCACATGCTGTGCGGGAGGTTCCTTCCGTTCTGCAGTAGCCGCTCCTAGACCAGGTGCGGTTCGTGCGCTGTGAGGTACTTGCGGCCGCTGAACGCCACCAGGATGGCAATTCCCATGGCCACGGCACCTGCGAAGAACGGCACCTGGGGACCGAAGTGCTCACCCAGTTGCGCGGCCATGAACGGAGCCAGCGCGCCGCCCATCCAGCGGACGAAGTTGTAGCCGGAGGAAGCCACCGGCCGCGGGGAATCGGAGACGCCCATGGCAAGTTCGGTGTAGACGGTGTTGTTGATGCCCAGCAGGGCGCCCGCCACGATGACGAGTACGACGACGGCAGCCACCGAGTGCCCGGCCGCCAGTCCCAGCCCGGCCAGGTCCAGCAGCAGGACGAACAGGGTGCCGGTCAGCACCTTGACGGCACCGAAGCGGCGCTGCAGGACCGGCGCGACGAACACGGAGAACACGGCCACGGCCACGCCCCAGCCGAAGAAGACGGCGCCGATTCCGTAGGCGTCCATGCCCAGGATGAAGGGGGTGAAAGCCAGGATGGTGAAGAAGCCGTAGTTGTAGAACAAGCCGCTTGCCGCCGTCGTACGCAATCCCTTGTGGCCAAGTGCCAGCAGCGGGTCGCGGAGGCGGACCTTGCGCTCCGGCAGCGGCGTCTTGGGCAGCAGCGTCAGCAAGGCGATGAATGCGGCGGCCATCAGGACGGCCGTGCCGAAGAACGGGGCACGCCACTGCCAGCCGCCCAGCAGGGCGCCCAGGAGCGGGCCGAGCGAGATGCCAAGGCCCAGTGCGGCCTCGTAGAGGATGATGGCGATGCCGGCGCCGCCGCTGGCCACACCCACGATGACCGCGAGGGCGGTGGCGACGAAGAGGGCGTTACCCAGGCCCCAGCCGGCGCGGAAGCCCACCAGCTCATCCACGCTGCCGGACAGTCCGGAGAGCGAAGAGAACACCACGATGATGGCCAGGCCGATCAGCAGGGTTTTCTTGCCGCCGATCCGGGATGAGACGAAGCCGGTGATCAGCATCGCCAGGGCGGTGACCAGGAAGTAGCTGGTGAACAGCAGCGAAACCTCGCTGGGGCTGGCGTCCAGGTTGGTGGCGATCGCGGGGAGGATGGGGTCCACTAGGCCGATGCCCATGAACGCGAAGACCGCGGCCAGGGCGGTGGCCCACACAGCTTTTGGCTGTTTGAGGAAGGAGGCCTTTTCGGCCTGCAGGGTGTTCCCGGGTGCCTGCAGGGTGTCTGCTTGGCGGTTCATGGAGGGTGCTCCTAAAGGGGGTGCGGTGCGTCAGTTCTGGAGGGACGCGTTGATTTTGTCGATGACGGGCAGCGCCGCCGCCAGCGCTTCACGGTCCTGCTCGGTGAGTTCGCCGAGGAGTTCGGCCATGACGGCGTTGCGCCGCTGGTTTGCGGACTCGACGGCGGCGCGGCCTTCGGCGGTCAGGATGACGCGGACGGCGCGGGAGTCGGCGGGGTCGGGTTCGCGGCGGGCCAGCCCGGCGCGTTCGAGCTTGATGATCTGCTCGGTGGCGCTGGGTACCCTGACGCCGAGGTTGCGGGCGATCTCACCTACGCGGACGCCGTCGTCCAGCAGCATCTTGAGGGTGCTGAGCTGGGCGGCGCTGAGGTCTCCGTCCGCGTCGAGGCGGCGGACCAGGTAGACGCTGTGGCGCAGGGCTTCGCGGAAGCCTGCGGCGAGTTCCTGGAGCTTGTTCTCGTTCATCATTAGGCAGCCTAACATTTAGGCTACCTAACAGTCAAAGATCCTTGATTAGAGCGTGAGCTTCATGCCCTCGTGTGAGCCTTCAAACCCGAGGCGCTGGTAGAACCGCTGGGCAGCCGTCCGCGTCTTGTGCGTGGTCAGCTGCACCAGCGAACAGCCCTGGCGCCTGGACTCGCCGATGGCCCACTGGATCATCAGGTTGCCGATGCCCTGGCCCCGGAGAGTGCCGGCCACCCGCACGCCCTCGATCTGCGAGCGCCACGACCCTTGCCGCGAGATGCCGGGGAGGAAGCTCAGCTGGAACGTGGCAACCACCGGCCCAGAGGCTTCGCCGAGTGGCACCAGCTCGCCTACAACGAGCATGTGGCGGGGGTCGCCGTCGATCGCGTCAAAGGCCCGTTCGTAGGGCGCCATGTCCTGGCCCGCCTCGCGGCCCGCGCCCAGGGCGTCGTCGGCGAGGAGCTGCACGACGGCGGGCAGGTCCGCCCGCGTGGCGTGGCGGAGGCGGAAAGTCCCGCGCTCGACGTCGGCGGTCAGTAAAGGTTCCGGGGCACCAGCGGTTTCACTCACCTGCCCAGCCTTGCACGGGTGAGCGCGCGTTGCAGGAATACCCACCACAAGTGAGCGCGCGTCAGGTGAAGTAGACGCCGATCCGGTGCGCGCCGATCTCCTCGATGCGGATGTCGATGTCGTAGACGTCGCGGAGCATGGCCTGCTGCATGATCTGCCGCGGGCTGCCCTGGTGGATCAGCCTGCCGTCCTTCATGGCCAGGATGGTGTCCGAGTAGCAGGAGGCGAAGTTGATGTCGTGGACCACGATCACGATGGTCTTGCCGAAGTCGTCGGCGAGGCGCCGCAGGAGCCGCATCATCTCCACCGAGTGCTTCATGTCCAGGTTGTTCAGGGGCTCGTCCAGGAGCAGGTACTGCGTGTCCTGGGCCAGCACCATGGCAATGAAGGCCCGCTGCCGCTGGCCGCCGGAGAGCTCGTCCACGAACTTGTCCGCCATGGGCGTCAGGTCCAGGTGCGCGATGGCCTCTTCCACCTTGGCGAGGTCCTCCACCGTAGGCCGCCCGCCGGAGTGGGGGAACCGGCCGAAGGCCACCAGGTCGCGGACGGTGAGCCGCATGGTGAGGTGGTTCTCCTGGCGGAGGATGGCCATGGTCCGGGCCAGCTGGCGGCTGTCCGTGGACGCGATGTCCAGGCCGCCCACGGAAACCTCACCTGAGCCCAGCGGCTGCAGCCGGCTGATCAGTGAGAGCAGGGTGGATTTGCCCGCGCCGTTGGGTCCGATGATCGAGGTGATGCCGCCCTGCGGAATCTCGCAGCTGACGTCGTCGAGGACCGTCTGGCCGCCGTAGCTTTTGGAGACGTTGCGGACCGCGATGGTCATTTGAGCGAGCCTTTCAGCAGGAGGTAGAGGAAGAGGATGCCGCCCGTGAACTCGATGACCACGCTGAGCGCCGTGCCAAAGCCGAAGACTTTCTCCAGGACCAGCTGGCCGCCCACCAGCGCGATGGCGCCGATCAGCACCACAATGGGGAGCAGCCAGGCGTGGCTGAACCCGCGGCACAGCTGGTAGCCCAGGCTCACCACCAGGAGTCCGAAGAAGGTCACCGGGCCTACCAGGGCGGTGGAGACGGCCACCAGCAGCGAGCAGGCCAGCAGCACGCGCATCACCACCTTGCGGTGGTCCACGCCCACGTTGATGGCCACGTCCCGGCCCAGCGCCAGGACGTCAAGGGTGTGCCGGGCCCGCCAGACGGCAGCGCAGACGGCGGCGACGATCACCGCGGCGACGCCCAGCAGGGCGGGGTCCACATTGTTGAAGGACGCGAAGAACAGGTCCTGCAGGATGATGAATTCGCTGGGTTCCATCAGCCGCTGCAGGAGTGAGGAGAAGCCGCGGAACAGGCTGCCGAGGATCACTCCCACCAGCAGGAGCAGGTGCAGCGACCGCGTGGCGCCGGTGAACATCCAGCGGTACAGCAGTGCGCTGAAGGCCACCATCAGCACCACCTCGACACCGAACTGCAGCGTGGGCGGGGCCGTCACCACGGCGGCGGCACCGAGGGCGAAGGCCATGACGGTCTGCACCAGGATGTACAGCGAGTCGAAGCCCATGATGGACGGCGTCAGGATGCGGTTGGCCGTCACGGTCTGGAACAGCAGCGTGGATACGCCCACGGCAACGGCCACCAGCAGCATCGCGGAGACCTTGATGGCGCGGCGCGGCAGGATGTAGCCAACGTTGCCCTTGAGTTCGAAGAACAGGAAGAAGAGGACGACGGCGGCCGTCGCCGCGAGCAGGACGCCCAGCACGAGTTGGGGCGGGGCATTGCGGAGCCGGCGCCGGGCCGGGCCGCGGGACGGGGCCACGGCGGAGTCCACGGGAGCCGGGGAGGTCAGGGCGGGCGCCTTAGGCATTGCGTTTCCTCAGGATCAGGGCGAGGAAGAGGATGGCGCCCAGCACGGACATCACCATCCCCACGGGAACCTCGTAGGGGTACCGGATGGTCCGGCCGATGATGTCGCAGACCAGCACGAATGCGGCCCCGAACAGGGCGGTCCACGGGACGGCGCGGCGGAGGTTGTCACCGAAGATGAGGGAGACGATGTTGGGCACCACCAGACCCAGGAAGGGTACGGCGCCCACGGTGGTGACCACCACGGCGGAGATCAGCGAGACGATCAGCAGTCCCAGCCGCATGGTGCGGGCATAGTTCAGGCCCAGGTTGGTGGTGAAGTCCTGTCCCATCCCGGCGACGGTGAACCGATCGGCGGCGAGCAGGCCCACCAGCATGAGCGCCGCGACGATCCAGAGCAGCTCGTACCGGCCGCGGAGGACGCCCGAGAAATCGCCGATCATCCAGTTGCTGAGCGTCTGCAGCAGGTCGTACCGGTAGGCGAAGAAGGTGGTGACGGCGGCGATGATGCCGCCCAGCATGATGCCCACCAGCGGAATGAGCAGGGTGTTCCTGGCGGGCAGCCGCCGCAGGATGGCCAGGAACAGGGCGGTGCCCAGCATCGCGAAAACGCTGGCTACCAGCATCTTGGCCAGCATCGGCGCGCCCGGGGCGAGGACGGTGACCACCAGGATGCCCAGCGTGGCGGACTCGACGGTGCCCACGGTGGAGGGTTCCACGAAGCGGTTCCGGGCCATGAGCTGCATGATCAGCCCGGCCACGGCCACCGCCATGCCTGCCAGCAGCACGGCCAACGTTCGGGGCACCCGGGAGATCCAGAAAATGTCGACTGTGTCCGCGTCCCCCGCGAGCAGTGCCGGGAGTGAGACGTCGCTGACGCCCACGAACATGCTTCCTGCGGCGAGGACCAGGACGGCACCTGCGGCCGCAGCCAGGCCCGCGTACTGGCGGGCCTGGCTGCGGGTTGCCGGCGCCTGGGGGCGCGCGGCGGTGATGGTCATGCTGTAGCCCGTTGGGGGTTAGGCGACGGAGCCGGCCACGGCGTCCACCATGGCCTTGACGTTGTTCAGGCCGTATCCCACGATGTACCAGCCTGCGGGGTCCAGGTTGATGACCTCGCCGTTCTTGGCGGCATTGGTGGACTGGACGAGCTCGTTGTCCAGGATGGCGTTGGCGGCGCCTTCGGTTCCGATGGCGGTGTCGCGGTTGATCACGTAGAGGAGGTCCGGGTTGGCCTGCTTGATGTACTCGAAGGAGATGGCCTCGCCGTGGGATCCCTCGGACTTCACGTCCGCCGCAGTGGGGACGCCCAGGACGTCGTGGATGATGCCGAAGCGGGACCCTGCGCCGTAGGCGGTCACTTCGCCTCCGGAGGTGAGAACGATCAGGCCCTTGCCGGCGGTTGCGGCCTTTGCTTTGGTGTCCGCCACGGTGGTGTCCACGGCGGCGAGCTTCTCCTCAACCTCGGCTGACTTGTTGAAGATGGTCCCCAGCTTTCCGGCCTGCTCCTTGAAGCTGTCCATGGGCTTGGCGGCATCGATGGAGAGGTCGATGGTGGGGGCGATCTTGCTCAGCTCTTCGTAGGCGCCGGCGGTGCGGCCGGAGATGATGATGAGGTCCGGGCTTCCCGCGCTGACGGCTTCGAAGTCGGGCTCCTTCAGGGAGCCGATCTTGGCGTACTTGGCATCGGAGTACTTCTTCAGCGCGTCCGGGTAGGCAGCTTCCGGCACACCGGCAGGTTCAACGCCCAGGGCGTCCATGGTGTCCAGGACGCCGAGGTCGAACGTGAAGACCTTTTCCGGGTTGACCGGGACGTTGGCGGTGCTTCCCTGGGCGTGCTCGACGGTGATGGTGGAGGTTTCCGCTGCGGGGGTTGCCGTGGCGCTGCCGCCGCACGCAGTCAACGTCAGGAGGGCCGCCCCTGCCGCCATTGCCCCCAAATAGCCCTGCAGCCTCTTCTTCACGATGTTCTCCACTCGGTAATAACGTCACAACTTCGTTGCCTAATAGAGCAGAGCCTATAAGTAAGGGCAGGCTAACCAAAGCGCTTTTAGGCTGTTTGTGGGCGACATCACAGAAGAACGACGCCGGCACTGGGGTCAGTGCCGGCGTCGTCCTTGTGCATTACGTCGATGCAGTCATACGTCGGATGGTGCGGCAGGCAGCGTGCCGCCGGCTGCGGAGATCAGGCGGAGGTGGTGGCCACCTCTGCCTGCCGTTCCTCCACGAGGGTGGACACGGCGTTGAAGAGCGGGTGGTCCGGTTCCAGGCCGGTGATCCTGGCGGTGGCGTCCGCCGCACTGCCCGACGCGAGGATGCCGGCCAGTTCGGTGGCCTCGGCGTCGGCGGGATCAGTGAACCGCAGCGCCGCTGAGATGGCTCCGAGCAGGGCCTCGGGCACCACGCCGCGTTCGGCCAGCTCGGCCGCGGGGCCGATGAACCGCTCGTTCCGGCTGAGCTTGCGCAGCGGGGCGCGGCCCACCCGGTTCACGGTGTCCGGCAGGTGCGGGTTGGTGAACCGGACCAGGATCTTCTGGACGTAGGCTTCCTGCTCGTCGTTGCTGAACCCGTGCTTGGCCACCAGGAGCTGCTTGGTTTCCTCCAGCACTGCCCGCACGTCTTCCGCCACGTCCTGGTCCGCCATGGCGTCGGAAATCTTTTCGATTCCGGCTTCGAAACCCAGGTAAGCGGCCGAGGCGTGGCCGGTGTTCACCGTGAACAGCTTGCGCTCAATGTAGGGCGCGAGTTCGTCCACGAAGGTGGCACCGGGGATCTCCGGCTCCGATCCGGCGAAGGCCGTCCGGTCGATGACCCACTCGTAAAAGGATTCCACGGTGACGTCCAGGCCCTGCCCGGCCTCCTGGTTGGGCACGATCCGGTCCACGGCGGTGTTGGCGAACACTGCTTGGCCGTCCAGCGCCCCGCCGGCGGCCTCCGGGCGGGAGGCCACCTCCCGGGCCAGGATGTCCGTGGCGTTGATGGCGTTCTCGCAGGCCATGACCTGCAGCGGCGCCATCCCGGCCCCGCGCGCGGCAATGCCCCGTGCGATCACCGGTGCCACGAACTTCAGGATGTGCGGCCCCACCGCTGTGGTGACGATGTCCGCCGTCGCGATTTCCGTGATGAGTTCCGCTTCCTGGGTGTTCGAATTCAGGGCGCGGAAGTTGTCAACGGTCTGCACGGCGGGGTTCTCCCCCACTTCATGGACGGCGTAGCTGTCCGCCGCCGCCAGCTGGGCAATGAGCGCGTCGGCGACGTCGGCGAACACCACCTCGTAGCCGGCGTTGTGCAGGAGAAGCCCCACGAAGCCGCGGCCGATGTTGCCGGCACCAAAATGTACAGCCTTCACTATGCGTTGACCTTCCCGAAGAGCTCCAGGACTTCATCCACGGAGCTGGCCGCCTCAAGGCGGGCCACCTGCTCCTTGTTGGTAAAGACCTTGGCAATGGAGGACAGGATGTGCAGGTGTTCGTTGTTGACGCCGGCGACGCCCACCACAAATTTGACCTCCTTGCCGTTCCAGTCGATGCCCTGCGGGTAGCGGATCACCGAGACTGCCGACTTCCGGATGTGGTCCTTGGCGGCGTTGGTGCCGTGCGGGATGGCCAGGAAGCTGCCCATGTAGGTGGACACGGATTCCTCACGCTCGTGCATGGCGTCGATGTAGCCCTGGTCCACCGCGCCGCGGGCCAGCAGGAGCCGGCCGGCTTCGTCGATGGCGGCGTCGCGCGTGGTGGCTGTTCCGGTCAGGATGACGCTTTCACGGGCCAGGATCTCTGCCCCTCCCGCGGCCGGGGCGTCGGCGGCGTGCGCACCCTGGCCTGCGGCTGCACCAGCCGCGGCGCCAACTCCTGCACCGCCCGCTGCGGCGGCACCGCCGGAAGTTCCGGCACCCGCCTCGGCCGTGGCGCCGGCGTCGGCCGATCCGCCTTCGGTGTTGCTCTCCCGGACCAGGTCAACGATCTCGTCGTAGCGCGGGCTGTTCATGAAGTTGTCCACCGAGAAGTGCGCGGCGCTGGACGTAGCGGGCTTGGCCCGCTCGGTGAGGTCCTGGTGCGTGACCACAACGTCGTACGTGTCGCTGAGGTTGGCGATTGCCGAGTTGGTGACCTTGACATCCGGGAAACCGGCGGCCTTGATCTTGTTGCGGAGCACGGAGGCGCCCATCGCGCTGGAGCCCATGCCGGCGTCGCATGCGAACACGATGTTCTTGATGGGACCGGCCATCACGGCGGTTCCCACACCACCCGCACCGGTCAGGTGGGAGGACACAGAGCTCTTCTTGCCCTTCATCTCCTCCATGCGAGAGGTTGCGGCGTTGAGGTCGCCTTCGTCGCTGTGCTTGGTGGTCTTCATGATCACCGAGGCCACCAGGAAGGACGCGGCCGTGGCGAGCAGGACCGCGAGGATCACCCCGAGGTAGCTGTCACGGGACGTCTGGGCGAGTACGGCGAAGATGGAACCCGGCGCTGCCGGTGCAACAAGGCCGGCACCGGTGACCGCCAGGGTGGCGATGCCGGTCATGCCGCCGGCGATGGCAGCCAGGACGAGCAGCGGGCGCATCAGGACGTACGGGAAGTAGATCTCGTGGATGCCGCCGAGGAAGTGGATGATTGCGGCACCCGGGGCAGAGGCCTTGGCCGCGCCCTTGCCGAAGAACATGTACGCCAGCAGGATGCCCAGGCCCGGGCCGGGGTTGGCTTCGAGCAGGAAGAGGATGGACTTGCCCTGCTCCAGCGACTGCTGGACGCCCAGCGGGGTGAGCACGCCGTGGTTGATGGCGTTGTTCAGGAAGAGGATCTTGGCGGGCTCAATGAAGATGCTGGTGAGCGGCAGCAGGCCGTTGTTGACCAGGAACTGCACCACATTTCCGGCACCGGCGCTGAACGCTGAAACCACCGGAGCCACCGCATAGAAGCCCAGCATGGCGAGCAGGCCGCCCCAGATACCGGCGGAGAAGTTGTTGACCAGCATCTCGAAGCCGGGCCGGATCTTGCCGTCCCAGAGCGAATCGATCTTCTTCATGGTCCAGCCGCCCAGCGGGCCCATGATCATGGCGCCGATGAACATCGGGATGCCGGCGCCCACAATTACGCCCATGGTGCCGATGGCGCCCACCACGCCGCCGCGGACGTCGTAGACCATCTTGCCGCCGGTGTAACCGATCAGCAGCGGCAGCAGGTAGGTGATCATCGGCCCCACGAGGCCGAGGTTCGGCTTCCCGTCGGTTTCACCGAAGCCGCCAAGCTGGGGAACCGGCAGCCAGCCCTTTTCGATGAAGAGGGCCGTGATGATGCCCCAGGCGATGAAGGCGCCGATGTTGGGCATGATCATTCCGGACAGGAACGTCCCGAATTTCTGGACGTGTACCCGAGCGCTGGTACGTGGCTTTGCAACTGTTTCTGTTGCCATGTGATTTCCTAACCGTTCGTCCTGCTGCTCCGCAGGATGGTCCGATACTGACGACGACGTACTGCTGGTGGAACCGGGTGGGGCAGGTTGGTGCCGGCCTAGCCGGCGGGAGTGGTGGAGATCCGGTGCAGCCACTCGAGGAAGAGCTTGAGCTCGGAGCTCGAGAGCTGGTCTGAGTGCGAGGCCTGAAGTGCGGCGTTCAGGGCAATCGCTGCCACCACCACCGAAGACTTTCCGGCGTTGCCCGGGGCCGCACCACTGGCGGGCTCGGCGGATACCGCAAAGATCATGGCATCCCGGGTCATGGTGGACAGTTCAAGGTTCCGGTCCGGGGCGGGCTCCGCAATCAGCATCAGCGTCACACCCACGTTGGCCGCCAGGATGGACCTGGCCGCTTCCCTGGGCTGGACGTTGAGCTGGCCCGCCACCGCGGCCTTATTCAGCATCTCCTCCATCAGCGCCTCAGCATCGGCAACGATGGCGGGGCGGCTTTCCGGACGGATGTTGCCGAACATCACCAGGTACAGCTCAGGCTGGTTAAGCCCGAACTGCACGTGGTTGTCCCACATTCTCCGGATGTCCTCGAGAGGCTGCCCGGAGGGGGCGAAATCCCTTTCGCCTGCGACATATTCTTCGAATCCTGCAGCCACCACGGCGTCGAAAAGGCCTTCCTTGTCGCCGAAGTGGTGGTACAGGGTGGGTGCAGATACCCCTGCCAGCTGCGTGATCTGGCGGGTGGAGACCGGCGCTCCCGCGGATTTTGCCAGCAGCTCCGCCGCTGCACGGAGCAGCCGCATTTTGGGGGGAAGCTGGCCATCCAAACTCATAACCGCTACCCTAGCACCTATAGCGTTGCTATATGAACTGAATCACATACAATTTTTTCAGGCTCGTTTCCATCTCCTGACGTGACGCGTTGCGGCGGTGCGGAGGTGTTCCGGCATGGCGCCGGAACTGCTTGGCGGGCCTGGCTACCGGCAGAGAATGAGGACCTTCAGTGCAGAACTTCCCAGGAGTAGGCGTCAGTCCAGGCCGCGTCATCGGCACCGTGCGGCAGATGCCCAAACCGATCAGCGAACCCCCCGCCGGTGACCAGCTGGCGCCGGGTACCACCGCCGAGGAAGCCACCGCAGCACTGAAGGCGGCCTCGCAGGCCGTGCATGACGAACTGAAGGCGCGCGCGGCGCACGCCAGCGGTGACGGCAAGGCCGTCCTGGAGGCCACGGCGCTGATGGCCAAGGACACCATGCTGATTAAGGGCGCCGCCAAGCTGGTGGCCCGGGGCACGTCCGCCGAGCGGGCCATCTGGGAATCGGGATCCTCCGTTTCGGAGATGCTGCATAACCTGGGCGGCTACATGGCTGAGCGCGCCACCGACGTCCTGGACGTGCGGGCCCGCATCGTGGCCGAGCTCCGCGGCGTGGCAGCGCCCGGCATTCCCGCGTCCGAGAATCCCTTCGTCCTGGTGGCAGACGACCTCGCCCCGGCCGATACCGCCACCCTGGACCCAAACAAGGTCCTCGCCCTGGTGACGTCCGGCGGCGGCCCGCAGTCGCACACCGCCATCATCGCCCGCTCGCTCGGCCTTCCCGCCGTCGTGGCCGCCGTCGGGGTGGACCACATCGCTGACGGAACCGAGGTCTACGTGGACGGCGCCGCCGGCTCCGTCACGTCCGAGCCGGACGGGTCCCTGCGCGAGGCCGCGGAAAACTGGGCCGCAACGGCGTCGCTGCTGGCGGAGTTCACCGGCACGGGCGCGACGGCGGACGGCCACCAGGTCCCGCTGCTCGCCAACGTGGGCGGCGGCAAGGACGCGGTGGCTGCCGCGAAGCTGGGCGCCCAGGGCGTTGGCCTGTTCCGCACCGAGTTCTGCTTCCTGGAGCGCGACACCGAGCCCTCCGTGGAAGAACAGGCCGCAGCGTACAAGAGCGTCTTCGATGCTTTCCCCGGCAAGAAGGTGGTGCTGCGCACGCTGGATGCCGGCGCCGACAAGCCGCTGCCGTTCCTGACTGACTCCACCGAGCCCAACCCCGCCCTCGGCGTCCGCGGCTACCGCACCGATTTCACCACCCCGGGGGTGCTGGACCGGCAACTGGAGGCCATCGCCCTGGCCGCCAACGCGTCCGAGGCGGACGTGTGGGTGATGGCACCGATGATTTCCACGGCCGAAGAGGCAGCCCGCTTTGCCTCGATGTGCGCGGATGCCGGCCTGCAGACCCCCGGCGTGATGGTGGAGGTCCCCTCGGCCGCCCTGACCGCCGAGGCCATCCTCCGCGAGGTGGGCTTTGCCAGCCTGGGCACCAACGACCTCACCCAGTACGCCATGGCAGCGGACCGCCAGCTCGGTCCCCTGGCCAACCTGAACACCCCGTGGCAGCCGGCCGTCCTGCGCCTGGTGGGCCTGACGGTGGAAGGCTCCCGGGCCGAAGGCAACAGCAAGCCCGTAGGCGTCTGCGGCGAGGCGGCGGCGGACCCCGCCCTGGCCGTCGTCCTGACCGGCCTGGGCGTGAACACACTGTCCATGACCGCCCGCTCCCTCGCCGCCGTCGCCGCCGTCCTCAAGACCGTGACCCTCCAGGAAGCCCAGGAACTGGCCAAGCTGGCGCTCTCCGCCCCGAGCGCCTCGGAGGCCCGCGACCGGGTGCGGGAGAAGCTGCCCGTGCTGGCGGAACTGGGCCTGTAACCAGCCCCGCCAGCCCGGCAAACCTGCCCTACGGCAGGGCCGTCACCAGCACATCCTGGTACGCGGCCCTGCCGTCGAACACGTTGACGCCCACCCGTCCGGCGGCCAGGGGCGCCGTGTCTGCCACGTCGATCAGCTGCGTCCCGTCCACTGCCACCGTGATCCGGTTGCCACTGACGGCGGCGTCCAGGGCGTAGCTGACCCCGTGGCCCAGGTTCGAGGGCACACTGGCCAAAACGGTGAACACGCCGCCGGACAGCTTGAACACCCGCACCACGCGCAAGTTCGGGTCCAGGTTCACGTAGTAGGCGGTGGACCCGTCGGCCGAGGACCGAAGCAGCACCGAGCCGGCACCGCCGTACCCCTTTTCGGGGGCCAGGTCCCGGTTCAGGAGCTCACCCGCGAAGGGCTCGCCGCCGAACCTGACGGTGGCCTGCACCCGGACGTTGCCGTAGGTGGCAGGGCCCATGGCGGTGGAGTCCTTGTCGAACGTGCCGGCCAGGCCTGCGCCCGTGCCCTCCCAGCGTCCGCCCGGAACCACCGCGTAGGCGCCCAGGTTGTGCCGGGCGTTGCCGGCGGCCGGCGGAAGGATGGCCGACGGCGGAGCACCGGTCAGGCGCGCGGTGTCGCCGAGCTGGTGTACTTTGACGGACACCAGCCGGGCAGTGCCTCCGGCAGCCGTGAAGGACAGCCCTGTGGAGGACGGGTCCGGGAAGACCAGCGAGGTGATGGCAGCCGTGCCGTCACCGCCGAACACCTCCACAGAGGACGCGTCCACCAGGATCCGGACCTTCATGCGACGCTCAGTGCCCACCACGGTGGAACTCCACGGGGCCGTGGCATTGTCCGCGGCCGAACCTGCGAAGTAGCGGGTGAAGTCCCTGCGCCCGGCGGCACCGCGGTCCACCGTGAGGGCGGCAGCACCGGCGTCGTACGTCACCAGTGTCTGCTGCGCGCCGGTGGAGCCGTTCCCTTTCCGGACCCCGAACGCGAAGGACGCGGCCCCGCCCGACAACGGGATCCCCACCTCGGCTTCCAGTTCGAACGAACGCCCGGAGGCGGCGGCCAGCGGGTTGCCGGAGGTTGGCGAGACCGCTACGTCCGAGGCCTGCCACGTGGAGGTCCGCAGCGACTCTTCCTCCACCACCGGGGACTGCGTCAGCCTCAGCCCGGCACCCGGCACGTCCACCAGCCTGACCTCGCGGGGCACTGACAGCTGCCCGTTCCACCGGCCCGTGGGCGGGCTGAAGGCGTAATCCCAGTTGCTCATCCAGCCGATCATGATCCGCCGGCCGTCCGGGGTGCCGTAGAAGCTCATGGCCGCGTAGTAATCGCGGCCATGGTCCGCCTGCAGCACCGTGGCGGCGGGGGTGTCGGGGGTGAAGGCTGTGCCGTTCCACGTTCCCGTCACGTACTGTGCCGCCGAGCCGTTGGTTGCCCGGACGGCGCCCGTGCTCCACCACAGTACCCAGCGCTTCACCCCGGGCTGCCCCTCCACGGGCAGTTCGAAGAAGTCCGGGCATTCCCACACCCCGCCGCGGACCCAGCTGCCGTAGCCGAAGGTGCTGGCGAAGGTCCAGTGGAGCAGGTCTGTGGAGGAATAGAAGCGGAGGTGGTCCCCGCCTGCCACCACCATGATCCATTTACCGGACGCTTCATCGCGGGTGACTTTGGGGTCGCGGAAGTCCCAGCCGCCGTCCGCGCCGCCCGGGTTCTCCACCACCGGCGCGGCCTGGACGGTCTGCCAGCTGCGGCCCTTGTCCTTGCTGTACGCGGCGCGGACGGACTGGTTTCCGTTCGGGGTGTCGTGGTTGAAGCTCGTGTAGTAGGCGATCAGCCCGGAGCCGCCGCCGAAGAGCCCGCTGGCGTCGGTGGCATCCACCACCGCCGAGCCGGACCAGGACTCCCCTGCGGCCATGTGCGGCAGGGCGATGGGCAGTTGCTTCCAGTGCAGCAGGTCGGTGCTGACCGCGTGCGCCCAGCGGCCGCGGTCCTGGTGGAAGAGGTGGTACTCGCCATCGAAGAACACCAGGCCGTTGGGGTCGGAGCTGTTTCCGGAGTTCTGCGTGTAGTGGAAGCCCGGCTGGTAGAGGCCGTTCAGGTACTGGTCCACTGCATCTCCACGGACATTCTGGAACCAGGCGGTGCCGGTGGCAAGGAGCGCGAACCCGGAACCGGAGGCGCTCGGAACCGTGCCGTTCAGGACGGAGGTCCCGTTGATGAGGACGGACGCTTCCGTTCCCCGGGCCGTGAACTGGACGCGGTTGAGCTGCCCGGCCTTGAAGCTGGTGGCGGGCAGGCTGCCGCTGTGCAGGAGTGTGGACCCTGCCCGGTTGTACAGCTTCGCCGTGCCGGCGCCGGGGTCGATCCGCAGTTCGAGGCCGCCGGAGCCGTCGGCACCGCTGCGGACCACCACCGAGGCCGTTGCCGGGGAGGTGACGGTCAGGTCCAGGGAGGCGACGACGTCGGACGCCACAGCCGGGATGAACCTCGCCGCGGTGCCGCCCGCCGGTGCGGCGCGGAGGCCGGCGGCATCGGGTTCCCACAAGCCGGACACCGTGCGCCAGCCCTGGAGGGAGCTCTCCAGGCCGCGGAGGGTCATGCTTTGGAACGCGGCGGTTCCGTTGTAGGAGCCGAGCCCGATGTGGCCCGCGCCGGCCGTGGAGTCGGTGGCCGTCATGGCAGGCGTGGCGCCGTTGGGGTCCAGGAAGTCCGTTTGCCAGTAGACGGCCAGCTCGCTGCCAACGGCGGTGACCCGCAGGCGGTAGACCTGGTTGACCGTGATGGCCGCGGGAAAGGTGCCCAGCGTGGCGTTGTCGGAAACCCGGTAGAGGCGCAGCCTGCCCGCGTTGGGGTCCACTTCGGCGGCGTACCCGGTGGTCCCGGCGGCATTGGTCCGGAAGAGGACAGTTCCCACGCCGTAGGGGGACGCCACCTGGATGTCGGTGGAGAAATCGACGTCGGTGGGTGACTGACCGGTGGCGATGGCGCGGATGTTGGCGTTTGCCGGAGCGGCGCCACGGAATCCGGTGGCCGTGGCGGACCAGCCCTCACCGGCACTCCAGCCGGAGACATTCGCATCGATGGTCCGGACCCCGGGGGTTCCGAAGGCAACGGTTCCGTTGAACGCGTGGAGCCCCACGCGGCCGGATCCGTAGCGGTAGTCCGTGGCGTCGATCCTGGAGGTCCCGTCCACGGCGACGTAGATCCGCGGCCCGTCAACGTGGACGTCCACGTTGTAGGGCTGTCCCGTGTTCAGCGCGAGGGCCACCGGGGCCACCACGTCCTGGCCGGTGGCGAGGTCGAACAGCCGCACCCGGTCCAGGTTGGGATCGATGGTGGCTGCGTAGCCGGCGCCGGCGTCCGGGGTTGCCCGGAACACCAGGGCACCCACACCGTAGGGGCTTCCGGAATCGACCGTCACGCTGGCCGTGTAGCGGGCAGTGCCCGCGATGACTTGTTCGCTGGTGGCGGCCGCGTTCTGCCCGGAGGGGGCGACGGCGGTGTACCCGCCCTGGGCCGTCCGGGTCCACGTGCCGCTGGTGCCGGCGACGTCCGGGATGGGGCTGGTGGTGCTGTTGAGGGTGACGGGCGCGGTGCCGAGGGCCGCCGCCGGAGCAGCGGCCCCCGTTCCCGCGAGGCCGGCACCAAGGACCGCTGCCGTGAGGCCCGCGGCTAGTCTCTTGTGCATGCAGATCGCCTTTGATCTCGGAGGTGGGTTTGGGGCTACGGGAAGAGGGTGCGGCCACCTCCCGAAATGTCGGCCATCGTCCAGGCATCGAAGGCGTTCAGGCGCACGGCTCCCGCCGTTGAGAGGGTGACGAGGCCGCCGCCGCGGGTGGGGTAGACGCGGGCGGTGAGCGGCTTGCCGTTGGCGAAGACCTCGACGGCGGACCGGTCCACCAGGACGCGCAGGTGCACCTGACCGCCGGTCATCGGGAGGGGTCCGGACCTGTCCTCCACATCCACTGACGAGTCCAGGGAACTGCGGGTGCGGTCGAGGCGGAGGGTTCCTTCGGTGTCACCGGCAGTGCGTGCGGGACGGGACACTTCGATGACGGTGTCCTCCGCGCCGTCGCCCGATCCCAGCACGCCCAGCCGCAGCATGGCACCCGGTGCCAGGTGGATGTCCAGTTCCAGGTCCAGCTGGTTGCCCCGGACTCCGGTATCCAGGGTCCCGGTCAGTACCCTGCCCGGCAGGCTGGTGTGGTTGCCGCGCAGCTTTTCAAGTTCGGGGACCGGCGCGAACCGCAGCGTTCCGTCTTCCGCCAGTGTGGTGATCCGCGGCAGGCTCATCACGCCGGACCAGCCGGCTTCCACCATTGCGGCATCCGTGCGGCCTTCCTGGAGCCAGCCGAACATGATGCGCCGGCCGGCGTCGTCGAGGAAGGACTGCGGCGCGTAAAAGTACCTGCCGCCGTAGTCCAGGCGGTGTAGCGCGGCCGGCTCGAAGGAGTCCCCGGAGTACCGGCCCGTCCAGTACAGCGGATGGCGCGTGTCGCCGTCGTTCCAGGCGGAGAAGACCAGCACGTCGGGTGAGCCGTCCGCGGGTTCGGTACCCAGGGTGCCGGTACCGGCGCGGAACAGATCCACGCATTCCCACATGGTGCCGGTCCAGTCCGTGCCCTCAGGGTCACCTTGTGAGGCATCGCCAATGAAGAGCGGACCCACGTAATCCCAGGAGCGCAGGTCCGCCGACTCGTACAGGAACGCCGTTCCGCCGCGGCCGCGGACACCCGATCCCACCAGCTGCCGCCACCTGTTGCCTTCGCGCCACACGCAGTGGTCACGGTAGGCGGTGATGTCCACGCCGACCGGCGGGGCTGCGATGACGGGGTTCTCCGGGGCTTTGGTCCAGGTGGACAGGTCCGGGGAGCCCACGGCGACGCACGGAAGTTCGCGTTCCCCGAGCCTGCCCGAATAGACCAGGGTGGGCGTGCCGGCGTCGTTCACCAGCACGCCGGACCAGCAGCCGTCGGCGTCCGGCCCCGGCGAAGGTTCCAGGGCCACGGGCAGGTCGGTCCAGGTGACCAGGTCAGTGCTGGTGGCGTGCCCCCATTGAATGCGGTGGTGGAAGGCGCCCTCAGGGTTGTACTGGTAGAAGAGGTGGTACAGGCCGTCCCACTGGGCCACGCCGTTGGGATCGTTGAGCCACCCGGCGGGCGAGACGAAATGGAAGCGGGGCCGCAGCGGATCGGCTTCGGCGCGGGCAACCAGCTCGCCGCGCGGGACGGTGGCGAGCGGGTGGGTCAGTTCAGTCATGCCGAAGCCTTCCGGGGATTGTTCGACGCCGGTGGGCCGGCGTGCGCGGAGGTCCCCGCATGTGCGGATGGGCCGGCTGCCGGGTCTGCAGCGAGGGCGTGGCCGCCGGCGCCGGCACGCGGGCGGTAAAGGTGGCAGCGGACCCAGTGCCGGTTGCCGGGCTCGCCCACCTGGTGCCGGACGGGCTGGTCGGCTGAGCAAGGCTGGTCCGGGTCGCCGTCGAACGCGCAGCTGGTGGAAGCCATCACGGCCTGCCGCAGTTCGGCCCGCCGGACGGGATCGTAGGAACCGGCACGGGCCGGATCCGGAACGGCGGAAACCAGGAGCTGTGTGTAGGGGTGGGCCGGATTGGCCAGCAGGTCCAGGGACTCGCCCTCCTCCACGAGTTCGCCGGCGAACATCACGGCCGTGCGGTCCGCGAGGTAGCGGGCCGAGGCGAGGTCGTGGGTGATGTAGAGCATCGAGATGCCCTGCTCGTCCCGGAGCCTGCGCATCAGGTTGAGCACGCCGATCCGGACGGAGACGTCCAGCATGGAGGTTGGTTCATCCGCGAGGATCACCTGCGGTTCCACGGCGAGCGCCCGGGCGATGGCGACGCGCTGGCGCTGGCCGCCGGAGAGCTCGTGAGGGTAGGAATCCAGCATGTCCGCCTGCAGCCCCACGGTGTCCATGAGCTGTTCGAGGCGGGCCTGGGTTTCCGTTTCCGAACGTCCGCCCTTCCCGTGGATCGCCAGGGAACGCCGCAGGAAATGGCCGATCCTGTGTGCCGGGTTCAGCGACCCGAAGGGGTCCTGGAACACCATCTGCAGCTGGGAGCGGAACGCCCGCGAGGCCTGGAAGCGGTCCCGTTTGAGGACGTCGGTACCGTCAAGCAGGATGGAGCCTTCGCTGGGACGCTCAAGGCGGGCAACACAGCGGGCCAGGGTGCTCTTGCCGGAACCGGATTCGCCCACCAGCGCAACGATTTCGCCGCGGCCGATGGCCAGGTCCACACCGTGGAGGGCCCGCACCGAGTCTCTCGAGAACAATCCGCCGATGGGGAAGGACTTGCCCAGGCCGCGGACCTCCAGTGCGGGGGTATCCGTCCGGGCGGGGCCTGGGCTGGTGGGGCCCGAACCGGTGGTGGTGGAAAGCGTTGAATGGCTCATCGGATGGCTCCTTCCAGGGCTGCCGCTTCATCCCCGGTGGCGTGGGCTCCGTGCGCGATGGACAGGTCGTCGGCACCGAACGGCGCCACGAGGTGGCCGGGCGCCACCTCGGCGAGGTCCGGAATGTTCCGGAACTTCACGCCGTCGGGCAATCCCGAAAGTGGAACCCGCGGACCGGTGAGCGGCGGGAACGCGCCCATCAGCGCCTGCGTGTAGGGGTGGCGGGGATCCGCGTAGACGTCGTGGGCCCTGGCGGTTTCCACGATGCGCCCGCCGTACATCACTGCCATCCGGTGCGACAGTTCCACCATGAGGGACATGTCGTGGGTGATGAACAGGACGGAGAAGCCGAGCTCGCGCTGGAGTTCCTTGATCTGGGCCATGATCTCCTGCTGCACCACCACGTCCAGGGCGGTGGTGGGCTCATCCAGGATCAGGAGGGAAGGCTTGAGCGCCACGGCCATGGCAATGACGGCGCGTTGCCGCATCCCGCCGGAGAGCTGGTGCGGGTAGGACTTCAGCCGTGCGGGGTCGATCCGGACCAGCTCCAGCAACTCGCCCGCCCGCCGCAGCGATTCCCTGCGGGACAGCCCGGCGTGGGTGGTGAAGATGTCCACGATCTGCTCGCCGATGGTCAGCACCGGGTTGAGCGAGTTCATGGCTGACTGAAACACCATGGCCACGTCCTGCCAGCGAAAGCGCCGCAGTTCCTCGGGGCTCATGGCCAGGACATCCCTGCCGCCGAAGGAGATGCTGCCGCCGGCGATCTTCGCGGGGTCCTTGAGCAGGCGCATGATCGAGTTGGCGATGGTGGACTTGCCGCAGCCGGACTCGCCCGCCAGGCCGAAGACCTCGCCGGTGCCGATGTTGAAGGAAACACGGTCCACGGCGGTGGTGGAGCGGGTATCGCCGATGTACTTCACGGTGAGGTCCTGCACGTCCAGGACAGGTTCGTGGGACCCGAAGGAGGTCTGGGAGACGGTCACTTCGCGGCGCTCCTTTCGGTAGTGGCAGGGGTTTCAACCGTGGCCGGCTTGGGGGCTTTGATTTTCCGCAGGCGGGGGTTGGTGACCTCGTCCACGGCGTAATTGATGAGGGCCAGCGCGAAGGCCACCAGGGCGATGCACACGCCCGACGGCACGAAGACCCACCAGCTTCCGGTGAGCAGCGCGCCCTCGTTGCCGGCCCAGAAGAGGTTGTTGCCCCACGAGACGGTACTGACATCGCCCAGGCCCAGGAACTCAAGGCCCGCCTGGGCGCCGATTCCGTAGATCACGCAGGCCAGCAGGGTGCCCATCACGATCGAGGCCATGTTGGGCAGGATTTCCCGGAACATGATCCGGCCCGCCCGTTCGCCGGACACCACCGCCGCGGCCACAAAGTCCTTGGACCGGATGGACAGGGCCTGGCTGCGCAGGACGCGCGCCGATCCTGCCCAACCGGTGACGATGAGCACCAGGATCACCGTTCCCAGGCCCGGCGGGAGGAACGCGGCGAGGATGACGAGCAGCGGCAGCCCGGGAAGGAGGAGGAAGACGTTGGTTACCAGGGACAGCGCCTCATCGATGAACCGGCCGAAGTAGGCCGAGGCCAGGCCCACCAGGATGCCGATGAACGTGGAGGCGAAGCCCACCGTGAGGCCTACCAGCAGCGAACTCCGGGCGCCGTGCACGGTCAGTGCCAGCACGTCCTGTCCCTTCGCAGTGGTGCCCAGCCAGTGGTCGGCATCCGGTTCCAGGGAGGCCATCGCGGTGATCCGGGAGGGATCGCCGGGGAACAGTACGGGGGCCAGCAGGGCCAGCCCGATGAAGACGGCCATGACGGCCATGCCCACCAGGGCCTTCTTGTTGGTGGCCAGCCCGTGGATGAAGCTGCGGTTGGGTTTGGTTTTGGGTTTCGCGGCAGGGGTCTTACCGGCCGTGGTGCCGGGTTGCTGGAGGATTGCGGTTGCCATGATGGGTCCTTTGTCTGCGGCCGGTCAGTTGCTGCGCACGCGGGGGTCGAGGCGGACGTACAGGATGTCCACCAGGAAGTTCGCCAGCAGCACGGCGGCGGTGATGGTCAGGAACAGGCCCTGCATGAGCGGGTAGTCCAGGCCCTGGACGGCGTTGAGGAGCTGGTAGCCCACGCCGGGGTAGGCGAACACCACTTCGGTGAGCAGCGCCCCTCCCACCACGAAGCCCAGTCCCATGCCGAAGCTGGTCACGGACGGCAGCATGGCGTTGCGGGCCGCGTACCGGAGCATGATGCGGCCCGGGCGCAGGCCCTTGGCCTCGGCCATGGTGATGTAGTCCTCCGAGTTGGTGGCGATCATGGTGTTCCGCATGCCCAGCATCCAGCCGCCGATGGACACCAGCACGATGGTCAGCGCCGGGAGCACGAGGTGCGCGCCGACGTCGCCGATGAACTCCCAGGTGAACGCGGGCTCCAGGCCGGCCGTGAACGCGTGCCGGATGGGGAACCAGCCCAGCACCACGCCGAACAGGTAGAGGGCGCCCATGGCCAGCCAGAAGTAGGGGAACGATCCGATGAACACCAGCACGGGAGGCAGCGCCGAATCGATCGCGCCGCCGCGCCGCCACGCCGCCACGATGCCCAGCAGGTTACCCACGACGGCGGCAATCACCAGGGCGGTTCCGCCCAGCAGGAGGGTCCAGCCGATCTGGGACGAGATGACCTCCGTGACCGGCGCCGGGAAGCGCGAGATGGAGACGCCCATCTGGCCGGTGAAGATGTTCTGCAGGTAGCCGGCGTACTGCTCCCACAGGGGCCGGTCATCCACACCCAGGAGCCTGCGCAGCGCCTCGATCTGTTCGGGCTGCATTCTGTCCTGGGAGCGGGCGAACATGCGGGAAACGGGGTCCCCCGGCATGAAGCGCGGGAGCAGGAAATTCAGGGTGATGGATGCCCAGAAGGCGACCAGGTAGAAACCCAGCCGGCGCAGGATGAAGCGCACGGGTTCCCTCCAATTCGGGAGTGGTGAAAGGTGTGGGGGCTGGCCGCCGGAGATTCCGGCGGCCAGCGGTGGAACTCTTGCGGATGGACTACTTGCGCGGTTCCAGGGAGGTCAGCACCAGCACCGTGGTGGGTGCGCGGACCGAGAGGGTGGCGTAGGGGTTGTCCTGGGTGGGCCAGCCGGTGAACCGGGTGTCATTGAAGGCGCCCCATTCCGGGCCGGAGAAGAGCGGCACCAGCGGCGCGGCGTCGCTGTACTCCTGCTGGAGCTTGTTGGCGATGTCCTTCTGCTTGGACTGGTCCGATTCCGCTGCGAACTGGGCCAGCAGGGCGTCCGCCTTCGTGTCGCCGAAGCGGTGGTAGTTGTCGAACGTCTTGGTTCCCACGGGCTTCACGGTTGCCGAGCCCATGGCGGTGTTGAAGTACTTGTACGGGCTGGGGTCGTTGGCGCTCCAGACGATGCCTGAATCAAAGGTGCCCGTTTCGTAGCCGGCCACCACGGCGGCCCAGTCGGGCGAGTCCACCTTGGCGGTCACGCCTACCTCGGCCAGGTTCTGGGCGATCACGTTGGCGACGGACAGCCAGTCGGAGGAGGAGGCCCCCACGGAAATCTTGAACTCGAACGGGGAGCCGTCCTTGAGGGTGCGCTTGCCGTCCGCGCCCTTGGCGTAGCCGGCCTTGTCCAGGAGCTCGTTGGCCTTCTGCACATCGTGGTTGGTCCAGGTGCAGTTGTCCTTGACGGCGCTGTTTTTCCAGGTTTCGTAGTTGCCGGACAGGCCTGTGCAGTCTCCCGGCTGGGCGTAGCCGCTCATGCCGATTTTGGTGACCTGGTCCCGGTCAACGGCCATGCTCAGTGCCTTGCGGACGTCAACGTCGTTGAACGGCGCCTTGGTGGTGTTGAGCTGCCAGTTGATCATGGCCCCCGTGGGCGGGAACCAGTACTGGCGGTGGTCCTTGTCCTTGGAGACGAACGTCTTTTCGATGTTGGGGATGTACTGCGGCGCCCAGTCCACATCACCGTTGGCCGCCGCGAGGTTGGCACCGTCGTTGCCGGCGAAGGCGAGCATCTTGATGCCGGCGATCTTCTGTTTCTCCGGCTGCCAGTAGTTGGGGTTCTTCTTCAGCACGAAGGACTGCGCCTGGAAGCTGTCCACCTCGGTGTAGGGCCCGGTTCCGACCGGCTTGGCGTTTGCTTCCTTTTCGGGGTCGGCGAGCGTGGACCAGATGTGCTTGGGCAGGATGGTGAGCTGGCCGACGTCGTACAGCGCCGGGGACCATGGCTTGTTGAAGTTGAAGGTGACCTTGTTGCCTTCGGCGGTGACGCCGTCGAGGTACTCGAAGCCGCCCTTGATCTTTTTCTGCAACTCGAAGGTGTAGGCCACGTCGTCGGCAACCAGCGGCTGCCCGTCGGACCACTTCACGCCGTCACGCAGCGTGAACGTGACGGATTTGCCGTCGTCGGCGGCCTTCCACTCGGTGGCGAGCCACGGCACCGTGTCTCCGTTGGCCGGGTTGAAGATCAGCAGCGATTCGTAGATGGCCTGCTGGACCATGGGGTTCACGGTGGGGGCGAACGGGTTGAAGTTCTGCACGAACGTGCCCATGTCTTCCCGCGGGATGGTGAGCAGCGCACTCGCGTTGGAGCCGGCGTCGTTGCTGTTGGCCTTGTTGACGTTGGCCGCGCAGCCGGTCAGCAGCATCGCTCCCACGGCCAGGCCCGCGGCCGTGATCCGGGCAGCCCTGAAGAATCGGGGTTGTGTCATGATGGTTATCTCTTTCCTGTCTTCATCAGCGAGGTGAAGGGTGGGTTAGGGGTTTTGCTCTTCGGAACTTGATTTCGCGGTCAGACCGAAGAGCGTTCTAGCAGCGGACAGTCGACCAGTTGCTGGTCGGCAATGATCGGCTGTCCTGCTGTAAGAGCGGCGAGCGTCTGGACTCCCAGGGCGCCCATTTTTTCGAACGGCAACGCAACGGTGGTCAGTTTGGGCCGCAGGTAGGCCGCAATCAGTTCCTGGTTGTCGAAGCCGATCACGGCGATGTCTCCGGGGATGGTCAGGCCCCGTTCCTTGATGGCGTCATAGGCGCCCATCGCCATGCGGTCATTGAGGCAGAACAGTGCCGTTGGCCTGCGCTCCCCCTCGTACCTGTCCAGGATCCGGCCGGCGGCCTCGTAGCCGCCGTCGGCCGTCGCGTAGCCGGACACCACCAGTTCCGGGTCCAGGTCCAGTCCGGCGGCGGCCAGTGCTTCGCGTGCACCTTCCAACCGCCCCACTGCAGCAGGGATCACCGGGTCAAGGTTGATGACTCCTATCCGGGTGTGGCCGGCCTGGAGCAATCGTTCGACGGCGACCCGGCCACCCGCACGCTCGTCAGGGACGATCGAGGGCAACTTTCCGTCAGCGTCGAAGCAGTTGATCAGGACAGTGGGTACTTCATTGGCGCTGGCCGGTACGTGGACGCCCCGGTGGAAGGTGGCTGCGTACAGAAGTCCTTCCACGCGTTGTTCCAACAGCTTCTCCGTTGCAGCATCTTCCAGGCCCTGGTTGGGTCCTACTGCATCGGCCTGGTCGGAGGGCGCGATGAGCAGGAACCGGCGGTCAAGCCAGGCCTGGTCCTGGGCACCTTTGATGATGTCGACGGCGAACGGGGCCGTGACGATCTCGGTGACAATGCCGTACCAGCCACTGCGCTGGGATGCCAGTGCACGGGCACCGGCGTTGGGCCGGTAGCCCAACTCCTGGACGGCCTCGTTGATCCGGGTGCGGGTTTCCTCGGAGATGCTGGCGTTTTCGCGGTTGCTCAGGACGAACGAAACTGCGGTCCGGGAGACGCCGGCGTGCTTGGCGACGTCATTCATGGTGACGCCCCGCTGCCGCACGGAGGCGGCTTGGTGGGGTGTGGTGCTTTTCGCCATTGAATGCTCCGGGTCTTCGTCGACTGGGCCATGCCAGCTTCTGCGTGGTGAGGTGTTTCCTGTCCCGCGGCCGCCTTGTGGGTAACGCGCGTTACTTGGATCGTGTGATTGAGGTTACGCGCGTTACTAACTCCGTGTCAACGGCTTCTTTTGGCCGTGCCCGCACTTCCCGTTACGACGGTTCCGCGCACCGGCGACGTGCGCGGATATCTGGCCCGCAGGGAACGGGCGGAGCGGGGCGTTAGGCTTCCTGTATGGCACTGATAGCCCCCCGCGTGACCGCCGGACTGCCCGCCGATGATGCCGGCGGCCTCGCCCGCGCCCTCCGGGACAGCAACGACATCACCGTATTCGTGGACGGCACTGTCCACCGGCTGCCCGCCCAGGCGAGGGACGCCGTCGTGGACCTCCTGGCGCGGCTCAGCCGCGGCGAGGCGGTGACCGTGAGCAGCGTCGAGGAAATGCTGACCACCTCCCGCGCCGCCGAACTGGCAGGCATTTCCCACACCTACCTGCGCAACATGACGGACCGCGGCGAAATCCCGGTGGAATACCGGGGCACCCACCGGCGGATCCGGCAGAGCGCCATCCTGGCCTGGCTGGAGACCCAGCGGCGGAAGGAACGCGAGGCCGCGGCGGACGGCGGCACACATGCAGCCGGAACGAACGATGCGGGTTCAGACGGCGTGGTTGCGGGCAGCGCGGTGACGGAGAGCGCCGGCGGTTCCGGTGCTGCCGACGGCGGCGCGGGGCTCCGATGACGGTCCGCCTGCGGTCCTCGGCGGTGGAAGCCCGCGGCCTGTCCGGCCGGATCCTCTGGGCGGACGGCACCCCGCCGCCTTCGCCGGGCGCAGTGCCGGGCGATGCGGGGCCGGCGTATGTCCTGGTCCACGGAATCGGCGTCTCGCACCGGTACCTTCGGCGGCTGCACCAGGTGCTGGCCGCCACTACCCCCACCTATTCACTGGACCTGCCCGGATTCGGCGGAACGCCCCGGCCCGGCCAGCAGGTGTCCGCCGAGGAGTACGGCGCCTTCATCGGCGAGGCCCTGGCATCCAGCGGCATCGAATCCTATATTTTGGTGGGCCATTCGATGGGCGCCCAGTTCACCATCGAGGCCACCCATCACGCCCCGGACCGCGTGCAGCAGCTGGTGCTGATGGGCCCCGTGGTTGATGAACGGCACCGGACGGTCCCCCGCCAGAGCGTCGCCCTGTTCCTGGATGCCCTCCTGCGGGAGAGTGCGTCGTCCAACTGGGCCGTCCTCAGTGACTATTTCCGCTGCGGCCCGCGCTGGTACTTCACCGAACTGCCCGTCATGATGAACTACCGCACCGAGGAACGGCTGGCCGGTATCGACCTGCCTGTCCTGGTGCTGCGCGGCGGCCAGGACCAGGTTGCCGGCCCCGAGTGGTCACGGCGCCTGGCTGCCACGGCGAGGCACGGGCACTTCGCGGAAATCCCGGGAGCGGGACATGTGGCCCAGCACCTCCGGCCGCAGCAGGTGGCCGAGGCGATCAGGTCCTTCGTGACGGCAACATCGGGCCGGGCCCGCCGCTAGATCCTCGGCCGGCCAGCCCACCGGCGCATCTTCAGGGCGGCGTGAAGCTCCAGACGGGGCAGCCCCTTTAGCGGATCCACGCCCAGCAGTTGGCGGATCCTGCCCAGCCGGTTGTAGATGCTGCTCCGGTGCAGATGGAGCTTCGTGGCCACGTCCTGGACCGAACCGTCGTTGTCGTAGAGGAGCTCCAGCACCGGAATGAGTTCGCCGTTCCGGTCATGGTCTTCGAGCATCCGGAAGTACACGGACCCCGAGTCGGCCCAGGCCCCGACGCCGCCTCCGGCGGATGCCAGCAGCTGGTACACGCCGGTGGACCTGCAGTCCACCAGCTCACCCAGTTGGGAGTCGACGGCGGCCGCTTGGGCTGCGAGTTTCGACTGCCGGTACGCCTCGCCCAGTTGGCGGGTGCGGGTGAACCCTTCGCTGATGCCGAGGATGATGCGGTGCACCGGCCGGCCGGACCGCTTGGCCAGCTCCAGCTGGTAATGCACCAGGACCTGCGCATGGTTGGCCCGGCCGGACAGCTCGCGGAACAGCACCACCGAGTGGGTCTCCGTACCGGCACTGAACAGCGCCGCGTCCACGCCCACGGTGGCCTGCAGCGCGGTGGACCGGTGGATCAGGGTGGATGCGATGGGGTCCGGACCGCTGGCCCAGCCGTCGGCATCCAGCACGGTGACCATCTGCCACGGGCCGCGGCCCTGGACTTCCTTCCAGCCGGCAACTGCGGCCACGGCGTTCGGTTCGCCGGCGCAGGCGGACAGGAACTCGCGTTCGCGGCCGCGCCGGAACTCCGACTCGGCCGTATTGGAATCCAGCAGGAGCCCGGACAGCAGCTCCAGCTCATGGTTGACCGCCGGCAACTGGGTGAGGATCGCCGTCGGGCTCTCCTCCGCCGAGTCCTGCTGCACCCAGAGATAACCCACGCGGAAGCCGCGCACCATCAGCGGCACACAGACGCGGCCCAGCATGCCCAGGTCCGGATTGGCCGGCACCACCACGGGCCGCACGGCAGTGGCGATGCCCTGCGAGAGCTGCCACGCGCTCACGTCCGCCGGCACCTTCTTGCTGAGCAGGAAGTTCACGCGCACTCGGTCCGCATGGGACTGGTTGGAGCTGTAGGCAAGGAGCAGGCCGTCCAGGTCTTCCAGCGAAAGGCCGCGGCCCAGCTTCTGCGCCACTTGCTCCACGAGCTGTTCCACACCCTGCTGCTGCATGCGCCAACATTACTGCCCGGCAGCCCGTGGGCACGAACGGACAACAGGCGACACCTGACGCCCCCACCCTCGACAAATGTCTACCCGAGACGGATGGATTTCCCGGAATTCCGGGGATCTTGGCGGCAGCCCATTCCGCCGCCAATGTCGGCTGGCTCACAGCGGATTTATCGTGGAAACACGAAATCCTTCCGCACTTTCCGGCTTATCCGCCGAGAACCTGGAGCCCACGATGATCATCGGTGTCCCCAAAGAAATCAAGAACAACGAGTTCCGCGTCGCCATCACCGCCGCCGGCGTGCACGAATTCCGCACCCACGGCCACTCGGTGCTGGTGGAACGCGGCGCGGGCCTGGGCTCCGGCATCACCGATGAGGAATACGCCATTGCCGGCGCCGAGATCGTCACCGAGGCCGATGACGTCTGGTCCCGCGCGGACATGGTCATGAAGGTCAAGGAACCCGTCAAGGCCGAGTACCACCGGTTCCGCAAGGGCCTGATCCTCTTCACGTACCTGCACCTGGCCGCCGAGCCCGAACTGACCCAGGAACTGATCAACTCCGGCGTCACCGCCATCGCCTACGAGACCGTCCAGGAGGGCCGCACCCTCCCGCTGCTCGCCCCCATGTCAGAGGTTGCCGGCCGGCTGTCCGTCCAGGTGGGCGCGTCCTCCCTGATGGCCCCCGCCGGCGGCAAAGGCGTCCTGCTGGGCGGCGTTCCCGGCGTCCGCCCCGCCAAGGTTGTTGTCCTCGGCGCAGGCGTGGCCGGCACCAACGCCGCCGCCATGGCCCTGGGCCTGGGCGCCGACGTCACCATCCTGGACATCAACATCAACCGCCTCCGCGAACTGGACGCCCAGTACCAGGGCCGGCTGAAGACCGTGGCCTCCAACGCCTACGAGATCGAAAAGTCCGTAGTGGATGCAGACCTGGTGATTGGTTCCGTCCTGATCCCCGGCGCCAAGGCCCCCAAGCTGGTCACCAACGATCTCGTGGCCCGGATGAAGCCCGGCTCGGTACTGGTGGACATCGCCGTGGACCAGGGTGGCTGCTTCGAGGACACCCACCCCACCACGCACCAGGAACCCACCTACAAGGTGCACAACACCATCTTCTACTGCGTGGCCAACATGCCGGGTGCGGTGCCGAACACCTCCACCTACGCCCTGACCAACGTCACCCTGCGCTACGCCGTGTCCCTCGCGAACCTGGGCGTCAAGGCTGCTTTCGACCGCGACCCCGCCCTCGCCGCAGGCCTCAACATCGCCGCCGGCCACGTGGCACACCACTCCGTGTCCGAGGCACACAACCTGCCCCTTGTTTCCGACTGGCACGAGCTCGTTTCGGCCTAGGCCTAACTCGTCGTTTTGCGCAGGACGACACGCATCCTCTGCGGGCTGGCTCCTTCGTCGCCTCTGACGCCCGCTGCCGGATGCCTGTCGTCCTGCGTTGCCGTTTAAGTCCTGCCGCCGACGAGCTCCCGCGCTTTTTCTATGATTCTTAGGACCTCCACCGCGTCCTCTGGGTTTACCGGGAGGGGCAGGGGTGACTCTGTTCCGCCGTCGAGGATCTTGTCCGCCAGGAGGCGGTAGAACTCGGGGTAGTTGCCCCGTTCGGTGGGGAGCCGGTCCAGGTGGCCGTCGCGCCCCAGGACGCCTGCCCAATCGGGCGCCTCCACGCCGTACTCCTGGTCCAGGGGGCTGCCGCCGGCCACGATGAACGGTTCCTGCGGGTCCACGCCGTGCTTGGTGAAGCCACCCACGGAGCCCAGCACGCGGAACCGCGGGGCCTGCTGCGCGCACAACATGTTCATGCTGAGGTGGCTGAGCACCCCCGAGTGGTGGCGGAGCACCAGGAAGACGTCGTCGTCGGCCCGCTCGTCGGAGCGGCGGGCCTGCAGCTCGGCGTGGGCTACGTCGGCCGGGCCGAAGAGCTGGATGGCTTGGTCGATCAGGTGGCTGCCGAGGTCGAAAAGTGCGCCGCCGCCGTCGGACGCTGTTGCCCTGGCCTTCCAGGCCTTGGCGATCGACGGCGTCCACCGCTCGAAGCGGGACTCGAAGCGCAGCACCGTGCCCAGCGCCTCGGCGGCCAGCAGCTTTTGCAGGGTGAGGTAGTCGCCGTCCCAGCGCCGGTTGTGGAACACCGTCAGGGTCCGGCCCAGGTCCCGGGCCAGCGAGACCAGCTCCTCCCCTTCTTCGCTGGAGATGACGAACGGCTTGTCCACCACCACGTCCAGCCCGGCCTCCAGGGCCGCCTTGGCCAGCGGGTAGTGGGTTGCCGGCGGCGTGCCCAGGACCACGAGGTCCAGGCTGTCCGCCCGCTCGAGGACGGCGCGCCCGTCCGGCACGGTCCGCACGCCCGGGTAGCGGCCCGTCGCCGCCGCCTGCCGGTCTGCGTTTGAGGTGGCCACGATATCCAGCGAATACCTGCTGTCCGCGTCCAGCAGGGGCGCGTGGAAGACGCTGCCGGAGAGTCCGAAGCCGACGACGGCGGTACGGATGGTGCGTGGCTCAGCTTCAGTTCCGGTCATGCAACCAACGCTACTCCGGAGCGCCCTCCTGCACCTTTTAAACCAAAAGCCCTCCCACTGTCCGCCGCCGAAGCGGAGGAACAGTGGGAGGGCTTTTGGAACGCTATCCGCAGAATGCGGGAAAGCGCCTAAAAGGTGTTACTTCTTTTCCCAGCCGAGGGTGGTCCAGTCCGGAACCTGGGACAGGCTCTGGAACAATGACGGGCCGTAGTTGGCCAGGCCGGCGCGAACGAAGGAGATCTGCGGGCCGTTCATGACCACGCCCATGGAGAAGTACTTCGCCATGTGCTCCTTTTCGACCTCCATGGCCGCCTTGTTGCGCTCTGCGTTGTCCTCGATGGAGGCGAGGTCCGCGATCTTCTTGTCCAGTTCGGCGTCGCCCAGCTGGTTCTCGTTGGTCTTGGAGTCGTAGTACTGCTTCACGGCATCTGTGGCGTCCGGGCCTACGGTGTAGCCCGAGACGCTCATGTCGAAGTCGCGGCCGCCGATGACCTTGCCGAAGTCGGCAGAAGCTCGCTGGTCGATGCCAACGTCCATGCCACCGGCCTGAAGCTGCTTCTGCAGGGTCTGCGTGAAGGCAAGGGTGGTGGGGTCGTCACCGAAGTTGCTGATCTTGAAAGCGGCAGGCTTGCCGTCCTTCTCCATGACACCACTGGCGTTGGCCGTGTAGCCGGCGTCGGTCAGGACCTTCTTGGCGGCGTCCGGACCGGTTTCCTTCACCGGGTAGTTGTCCTGGTAGTACTCAGAGAACGGCAGGAGCATCATGGAGCCGGAGCTCGGCTCTTCCCAGTTCAGGCCGTTGAAGCGGACCTTGCGGAGCGCTTCGCGGTCGACGGCGGCGAAGATGGCTTTGCGGACGGCGACGTCAGTGATCTTCTGGGCGTTGATGTTCATGCCGCCGGCGAAGAGGCGCTGGCCGCGGCGGACATCGGAGTCCTTGGTGCCTTCCAGCTGCTTGTAAAGGGCGATGGTGTTGGCGGACATCGCGTCGATTTCGCCGTTCTTGAACGCGGCGATCTGGGCGCTGGTCTCAAGCTGGCGGAAGGTGACGTTGGCCAGGACCGGCTTCTTGCCCCACCACTTGTCGTTGGGGACCATGGTGACGGTCTTCGCCGCGGGGTCATACTGGTCCAGCTTGAACGGTCCGGCCATCCACTCGGCGTGCATGTTGCCGTTGAAGCCTTCGTTGAACACCTCCGGGCTGTTCACGGCCGGGTGGATCAGGCCGAAGAAGAGCGAGTCAATGGGGTAGACCGGCTGCGTGGTCTTGACGATGACTTCCTTGTCGCTGCTGCCGGCCTCAACCGACTCGACGAACTGGTAGGCGCCGGAGCTGACGATGTCGTAGCCGTTGTCCGGGCTCTTGAGGATGTTCCAGGTGTTCTGGAACGCCTTCACGTCGATGGGGGTGCCGTCGTTGTAGGTGGCCTTGTCATTGACCTTGATGGTGATGGTCTGCTTGCCGTCCTTGACCTCGCTGTCCACAGACTCGCAGAAGTCAGTGTTGGGCGTGACCTTTCCGGTGAAGTCGACCTTCCAGCAGCCACCCATGCCGCCGCTGTTCATGGCGACCGGGTTGATGGGGACCTGCAGGGCGGAGTTGTCCGCGCTGTTGCCGTTGTTGGAGAAGCCATTGAAGTCCGGGCCGATGTTGCCCAGCGGAAGGGTGACCTTGCCGCCCTGCTCAAGATCGGCTGCCGGCTTCTCGTTGATGCTGATCAGCTTGGACAGGTCGCTGCCTGCCTCCTGCCCCTTGGCTGTCTCCGGCCCCGTGGAGCCGCCACTGCCGCAGGCGGTCAGCGCCAGAGCCGCAGCAATGGCTGCAGCTCCGCCGATCCTGTTCAGATTCCTCATGGTTTTCCCTTCATTGATGCGAATGGTGCGGGTGGGTCGGCTAAATCTAGGGTGCATGGTGTTCCGCCTGGTCGTGGGTCACCAGCATGTCTTCGTCCAGTTCCCCGTCAGGGAAGAAGCAGGCGAAACGCTGATCCGGTGCGGGCGCCGCGGGTTCCAGCGCCTGCGCCGCCGACGACGGTGCCACAGCTTCCAGCGGCGGTTCCAGGGTTAGGCACTTTTCCTGCTTCGCGGCAGGCAGGGCGGCAAACACCGGGCAGCGGGTGGCAAAGTTGCAGCCCTTGGGGGCATCCAGCGGCGACGGGAGGTCGCCCTTGAGGATGATGCGTTCCCGGGTGCGTTCCACGTGCGGGTCCGGCACCGGGATGGCGGAGAGCAGGGCGCGGGTATACGGGTGGCGCGGGTTGTCGAACACGCGGTCCACCTCGCCGATCTCCACGATCTTGCCCAGGTACATCACCGCCACGCGGTTGGAAATGTGCCGGACAACGGAGAGGTCGTGGGCCACCAGGAGGTAGCTCAGCCCCAGTTCCGCGCGGAGCTTGTCCAGGAGGTTGATGACCCCGGCCTGCACCGACACATCCAGTGCCGAGACGGGCTCGTCCAGGACCACCAGCTTGGGGTTGACCGCAAGTGCGCGGGCGATGCCGATGCGCTGGCGCTGGCCGCCGGAGAACTGGTTGGGGAACCGGTTCACGTGGTCCGGCTGCAGGCCCACGAGCTTCATCAGCTCCATGATCCGCTTCCTGATGGCCGGGCGGTCCATGCCGGCGTTCTGCAGCGGTTCCGCGAGGACCTCGTACACGGTGAACCGCGGGTCCAGGGCGCCGGTGGGGTCCTGGAACACCATCTGCAGTTCGCGCCGCATGGCGTTCTTGGTCTTGGTGTCAGCGGCCTGCTTGTTGCTGATGCCGCCAATCACCACCTCGCCGTCCTGGTCCTTGTGGAACTCCATGATTTCCAGCAGGGTGGTGGTTTTTCCGGAGCCCGATTCGCCCACGATGGAGAAGCATTCGCCCTCGCGGACGTCGAAGCTCAGTCCATCCACGGCTTTGACCGTACCGATTCGCTTCTTGAGCAGCGCACCCTTGGTCAACGGGAAGTGCTTGCGCACGTCCTTAAGCTGGAGGACGGTGGAGCGGTCCTCCCGCGGGATGGCGTCGAAGCGTGACTCCGGTACCGGCGGGGCGGCGAAGATGTCGTGGACGTCCACGTCACCGCCGAGGGCCGCCGACTTGATGCAGGCGGCGTGGTGCAGGGCGCCTCCGGGGACCGGGGCCAGCGCAGGTTCCCCGTCGAGGCAGGCATCGGTGGCCAGCGGACAGCGCGGCGCGAAGGAGCATCCGGTGGGGGTGTGCAGGAGGTTCGGCGGTATGCCGTCGATGGGTACCAGCGAGGATTTTTCGGATACATCCACGCGCGGGACGGCTCCGAGCAGGCCCAGCGTGTAGGGCATCCGCGGGTTGTAGTAGATATCGTCCACCGCGCCGGTTTCCACGGGCTTTCCGGCGTACATCACCATGATGTCGTCGGCCATGCCCGCCACCACGCCAAGGTCGTGCGTGATCATGACGACGGCGGCGCCGGTTTCCTCCTGCGCGGTGTGCAGCACCTCGAGGACCTGGGCCTGGATGGTGACGTCCAGGGCCGTCGTCGGCTCATCCGCAATGAGCACCCGGGGGTTGTTGGCAATGGCGATGGCGATCATCACGCGCTGGCGCATGCCGCCGGAGAATTCGTGCGGGAAGGCCTTCAGCCGGTCCTTCGGGCTGGGAATTCCCACCATGGCCAGGAGCTCGACGGCGCGGGCTTCCTTGGCCTGCTTGCTCATGGTGGGGTTGTGGATGGTCAGCGCTTCGATGATCTGGGTGCCCACGGTGTACACGGGCGTCAGGGAGGACAACGGGTCCTGGAAGACCATGGCCAGTTCATTGCCGCGGTATTCGCACATGGCCTTGTCGCTGAGCCCCAGCAGTTCGCGGCCCTTGAGCCGTACCGAACCGGTGACCTCGGCGGCTTCCGGAAGCAGGCCCATAATGGCCAGTGATGTCACTGACTTCCCGGAGCCTGATTCGCCCACGATGCCCAGGGTCTTGCCCGGCAGGAGGTCGAAGTCCACTCCACGGACGGCATGGACCACGCCGTTCTCGGAGTTGAACCGGACGTTGAGGTCCCGCACGGACAGCACAGCGTCAGTGGGCGCGTGGAGCCCCGCTATGTGCAGCCGCTCGACGGCGTCGGCGGTGGAATTGACCGACGCCGTGGTGCCGGACCCGGTAGTGGTTTCGCTGCTCATTTACTCTTCTCCGCCCGGATTTTCCTGGCCTTTCGGGCCTTGCCCGTGGAACTGGAACTGGGGTCGAACGCGTCCCGCAGGCCGTCGTTCATCATGGCCAGGGAGCCGGTGAGCAGGAACATCACCGTCAGCGGCACCCAGAACATCCACGGGAAGGTCTGTACCTGTGAGGTGGCACCGCCGATCAGGACGCCCAGGCTGACGTCCGGAACCTTGATGCCGATGCCGATGAACGAGAACGCCACCTCGGCGAGGATGGCGCCGGTGACGCCGCGGGTGATGTCCAGGACCAGCAGGGACCCGATGTTGGGGACCAGGTGCCGCCAGACGATCCGCCGCGGCGGGACGCCCATGTACTGGGCTGCCTTGACGAAGTCCCGCTGCATCAGGGACATGGACAGGGACCGGATCAGCCTGGCGGTGCCCATCCAGCTGAAGACGAGCAAAACGATGATCAGCAGCAGCCAGGACGGAAGGTCGCGCTTGAGGCCGGCGCCGCCGCCGCTGGTGGCCACTGCCACCACCAGGAGTGCGGGCATCATGATGAGCGCTTCGAGGACGAAGAGCATCACCTTGTCCACCTTGCCCCCGAAGTAGGCCATGGTGCAGCCATAGACCGCAGCGATCAGCACCGAGACCAGGCCGACGATCAAGCCGATCAGGATGGAGATGCGGGTGCCTTCAACGGTCATCGCGTAGAGGTCGATCCCCGCCTGGGAGGTGCCCAGGTAATGCTCGGCCGAGGGCGGCATCCCGATGTTGAAGGGGTCGATGGTTTCTTTGTCCCAGGTAGTGAGGAATCCGCCCACGAAGGAGAAAACGGTAAGGGCCAGGAAGATGACCAGGCCGGCCACGGCGGTCTTGTTCCGCATGAAGCGGCGGAAGATGATGGTGGACTTGGCGATGACGACGTCGGCGCTTTCCAGGTGCGCGTCCTGCGCTACTGCCGCGGGGTCCACTGCGTTCAGGTTGGTCATGGTTACTGCACCCGCACTCTCGGGTCAACCAGGGTGGTTGCGAAGTCGGCCAGGATGGCGCCCAGGGCGAAAATGACCGAACCGTACGCCAGGGTGGCGGTGGCGGCATTGACGTCCTGGAGGGAAATGGCGTCGATGCTCCAGGAACCAACGCCGGGCCAGGCGAAGATCTTTTCGGCAAAGAAACCGCCGGCGAAGATGGCCGGGATGGTGAAGGCGATGCTCTGGGCCACCGGGATGAAGGACACGCGGAGTGCGTGCCGTGCAATGGCCTGGTTCCTGCTGAGGCCCTTGGCGCGGGCGGTCCGGACAAAGTCGGCGTTGACGTTGTCCAGCAGGTATTGGCGCTGGGCAATCTGGTAGGCGCCCCAGCCCACCAGCGTGATGGCCACTGTGGGGACGGCGTAGTGGGCCGCCATGTCCACTACTTGTGGCCAGCCGGCTTCCATCCCGGGGGTGGAGATGCCGGTGACGAAGAAGATGCGGTTCCCCACCGTCTCGTTGATATTGATGGCACCGAGCTGCACCAGGAAGTAGGCGATGGGCGCCGGGACGATGTAGGCGAGGTAGCTGTAGGACGTGATGACCCGGTCCTGGAACTTGTACTGCCGGGCTGCCGAATACACGCCAAGGGCCACGCCGATGATGAGGGTGAGGATGATCGAGGCCAGGAACAGCCGGGTGGAAATCCACACGCGGTCACCGAACTCGGCATTGATAAAGGCGCCGTTGGGGCTCCTGCCCCAGTCCCAGCGGGTAACGACGCCGGTGAGCCACTGGACGTAGCGGTCCCACGCGCTCATATCCGGGTCGAGGCCCTTCAGGCGCATCGAGTTGGCCACCTGTTCAGGGGTGGGCCGGGGAATGCGTTCCTGCTCCAGCAGCGCCGGTTTTAGTGAGCTGACCGCCAGGAAATATCCGGCGGACGTGGTCAGGAAGATCATCACCACATACGTGATGCCGCGCTTGGCAAGGTACTTGAGCATGGGACGGCTACTTTTGCTTCGCCGCCACGTGCTGCTGCGGCGGACACAGCCAGGCCCGCCGGTGTGCCGGAATGCGGGGCAAAACAACAATCACGCGATGGTCCTTCCGTCTTCCCCGGCTGGGCGGGGGTTGTGCCGCGTCGCCGGAGTTCGTTGCCAGCGGATAGCTGGCTCCCGCAGCCCTTGCGGGCTGGTCCTGATGGACTATGTTGCGGGTCACATTCCAGAGGAAACTATCACAGCCGTAAACGCAAGATGCCCGCCAATGCCCGGAAAAGCACACGCCCGTATCAGATCGTTATGAATAACTCTGTGGAGTTGATTTGACTGGACGGATCCTCCACAGGGGGCTAATCTAGCGGGCCCGCACCACGCGTGTGACAAGATCCCTCCAGGAATCCACCAGCCGCTCCGGCGGAACGCCGTGCCGGCGGACCAGGTCGAGCAGGCGCTCGGGGTCCAGGGCTGCGCTGAGCGACCCCGCCATGAGCCAGGGGTCGGCGTCGAACCCTTCATCCCGCAGCAGCACCTCGATATGCCGGAGCCAGAGCGCCGCGGCAGGCACCTCAAACCGCCCCCGCGAGGCATTCTCGGCGGCGAGGACCAGGTCGCCGAACTCCACCACGTAGGCAATGCGCTCAGCCCCGAAGGCGATGAGCCGGTCCAGGCCCGGAGCCCCGGGGCCAAGCGGTGGCGGCCCGAACATGAACCGTGCCTGGAAATCTGCTTCGGAGTCGTTGAGCAGTGTCAGCATCAGCCCAGCCCGGCTGCCGAAGCGGCGGAATACCGTCCCCTTGCCCACCCCGGCGCGCTCGGCGAGGCGGTCCATGGTGAGGCCCTCGGTGCCGCAGTCGGCAATCAGCTCCCTCGCGGCAAGCAGGAGGCGCTCCCGGTTCCTTGCGGCATCGCTGCGTTCGGCCGCTGCCGGAGTCGGCTCGGGGCGCAGTGGGATGGAGGTCACAGGATCCAGTTTAGACCCCGGGAATAATAAACGGACCATAGTCCGTTTAGTCTGGTGAAGGCATCAAATGCCCCAGCTTTGAAAAGGCCGACGGCCCTCCCGCGGCCCCTACCAAGGAGTTTCCATGACGAAGAGCACCATTCTTACCCTTGTTGGCAGCCTGCGCGCCGGGTCCACCAACCAGCAGCTGGCCGAGGCCATCCAGGCCAACGCCCCCGAGCAGGTTGACGTTGTCATCCACGAGAGCCTGGGCAACATCCCGTTCTACAACGAAGACATCGACGTCGAGGGCCAGGTTCCCGCCGCCGCCGCCGCTCTGCGCGCCGCCGCCAACGAAGCCGACACCATCCTGCTGGTCACCCCGGAGTACAACGGCACTGTCCCCGCTCCCCTGAAGAACGCCATCGACTGGCTGTCCCGCCCCTTCGGCGCCGGCGCCCTCGCCGGCAAGCCCACCGCCGTCGTCGGCACCGCCTTTGGCCAGTTCGGCGGGGTCTGGGCGCAGGACGAAGCCCGCAAGGCCGCCGGCATTGCCGGCGCCCAGGTCATTGAGGACGCCAAGCTCGCCGTCCCCGGCTCCATGGTGCGCTTCGCCGAGATCCACCCCAAGGACGACGCCGAGGTTGTAGAGCAGATCAAGGGCGTCTTCGACGCACTGGCCGCGGCCGCCCCGGCAGCCTAGCCTCCCGAGCGGACCATCCGCGCAGTTCCTGCCGCGCCCGGCACGCCACCTCGCGTGCCGGGCGCAGCTGTACCGGGTGCCCCCGCCAGGCCCAAACCGCCACCACCCCAACCACGCCGCGGCGGTCCGCCGTGACCAACTCTTGTCCCAACCGGTACCGCACGGACATCTCCGCGGGTGGGCCGCCGCCGTAACGTTGATTCACTGGAAAAACCGGATGGAATCGCGGTGGAGCATGCCAAGAGAAGCAGCACCCAGGGGGCAGCGGAGTGCACGGGTAGCGGTGGCTGCCGCCCTGGCGCTTCCCCTGTGGCTCACCGCATGCAACGGCCTCCCGGCCTCACCGCAGGGCGGTACCGCGGCGAGCCCGGCCGCGGCTCCGGGCGCCGCCGTGCCGGCCCCGCAGCCGCAAGCGTCCCCGCCGGCCGGAACGGCCGCCATCACCTCCGGCGCCAGCACTCCATCAGGTGGGACGTCCCCGCAGCAGCCGTCCGGGGCCCGGCCGGAAGGCGTTGCTGCGCCGGCGCCGGCGGTGACGGGCCGGCCCGGTTCCGCCGCCACGGCCAGCGGGGTGCCGGAGCCGGGCACAACACCCTCAGCTGAACCGCCACCCTCCGCGGAGCCCTCCCCCGCAGCCGCCCCGGAAAGGATGCCCGCAGCCCAGGGGACCGTCACTGCCTACTTCGTCCTGCTGGACGACGGCGGCAATAACGGAGTGCGGTTCGGCTGCAATGACAGCCTGGTTGGCGTGGACCAGGCACGGCCGGCGGGCAAGGATCCGTTGCCGGCCGCCATGAATGCCCTTTTGGCTGCAGGCAGTGGCGCCAGCCTCCCGGCATCGGATGTCCCGTCCGGGCGCGAAATCTACAACGCGCTGGCGGGATCGCGGCTCAAGTTCCTGTCCGGCAGCTTCGACGGCACCGCCGTGACCGTCTACCTTTCAGGGGCACTGAGCCTGGGCGGCGTGTGCGACATTCCGAGGCTGGAAGCCCAACTCACCCAGACAGCGCTGGCCGCCGTAGGTGCCGTCAGGGCGCAGGTCTACCTCAACGGGCGGCCCCTGGCGGAGGTGCTGCGGCTGGAAGGTACACCGGGCCAGTAATTTCGGGAACAACAAGTGTTGCTTTTCAGGCAACACTCAGCTGTATCCTGAGCGTGTGAGCCACGAGACACTCGACGCCGCAGCCGCGTCCCTTCCAGCCGAAGCCATTGACGCCATCGAGCGGGCGGCCACCTCGGCGCACCGCCATGAGGAACTGTTCTCCGAGCGTGCCGCGAACATCAGGCAGTCGGCCGTGCGTGACGTCTTCGACATCTCGTTGCGCCCCGGACTGGTGTCCCTGGCCGGCGGAAGTCCCTACCTGCAGTCGCTCCCCCTTGACCGCCTGGCGGAAACAGCGGCCCGGATCATCGCCGAGGAGGGGCTCACCGCTCTGCAGTACGGCGCTGGCCAGGGAACGGAAGAGCTCCGCACGCAGATCTGCGAGGTCATGGCGGCCGAAGGAATCGTGGATGCCATGCCGCAGAACGTGGTGATCACGGCCGGCTCCCAGTCAGCCCAGGACGTCGCCACCAAACTGTTCTGCAACCCCGGGGACGTCGTCCTGGTGGAGGACCCCACCTACGTCGGCGCCCTGAACACCTTCGAGGCGTACCAGGTGCAGGTGGAAACCGTGGCCATGGACCAGTCCGGCTTGGTCCCCGAGCTCCTCGAGGCGCGGATCGCCGCCCTCCAGTTAGCCGGAAAGAGCATCAAGTTCCTCTACACCATCCCCAGCTTCAACAACCCCTCGGGCATAACCCTTGCCGCCGAACGGCGCCAGGAAATAGTGGATATATGCCGCAATGCGAATATTCTGATCATTGAGGACAACCCGTACGGCCTGCTGCGGTTCGACGGCGAACCGCTGGCCCCGCTGCGCGCCGCCAACCCGGACGACGTCATCTACATGGGCTCTTTCTCGAAAATCTTCGCGCCCGGCCTGCGGATCGGCTGGGCACTGGTGCCGGAGCACCTGCAGCGGCGGTATTACCTTGCGGCGGAGGCCGTCACCCTCTGCCCGCCGGCCCTGAACCAGATGCTCGTCTCGGCTTACCTGCGTGACTACGACTGGAAGGGCCAGATCGCCACCTACCGCGGCCTGTACGCCGAACGCTGCCGGGCCATGCTGGCGGCGCTGTCCAAGTACATGCCGGAGGGTGCCTCCTGGACCAGCCCGGACGGTGGCTTCTTCGTCTGGGTGACGCTCCCCGAGGGCGTGGACACCTACCCCCTCCTGCACAAGGCGATCGACGCCGGAGTGGTCTTCATTCCGGGAGCCGCCTTCACGCCGTCGGACGAGCCGTCCAACAAACTGCGCCTCGCATTCAGCGCCGTCCCGCCGGATGCCATCCGGGAAGGGGTGCGCCGCCTGGCGCCGGTACTGCAGGAAGCGCTGGCCGCGCGGTAGCGTTGGCCTCATTAGTGCCGTCAGGAACCAAGCAAAGGAGCATTTCATGAGCGGAACCATCGTTGTAGGCGTCGACGGGAGCGGTACAGCCAAGAAGGCCGCAGAGTCGGCCCGGGACCTGGCAGCAGCGCTGGGCGCCACGCTCCACGTTGTCTCGGCCTTTGACAGCGACCGCACGGAAGTCTTCGGCAGTGGCAGTGACCAGTGGATCGTCTCCGACGCGGACGGGGCCGAGCACGTGGCCCGGACGGTGGCCGAGTCCCTGGGCGGGCAGATCAAGGTGACCTACTCGGCGGCGCGCGGCCGTCCGGCGGACGCCCTGATCAAGGAAGCCCTCCGCATGGACGCAAAGATCATCGTGGTGGGAAACCGGCGCATGCAGGGCATCGGCCGGGTGCTGGGCAGCGTGGCCAACAGCGTGGCACACAACGCCCCGTGCGACGTGTACATCGCGAACACGTACGACGCCGACTAGGAGTTACGCCCGACACTCCCCGTGGTGGCGCACATCGCTGCGGGGGGTGGGCGTTCTCACGCCCAAAAAACCCATTCAGCTACGGGCGAAACGATAAAATTGAGGGAGCCCCCAACGGTGCGGACGACAACAACCCACCACTAGAGGGGACCCCTTGATCACTCTTCAGCGCCGCCAGCTCGTAGGCCACGACATCCTCCTGGCCCGCCACGGAAACCACATCTGCTCCATGCGCGTGGACCGCGGCAACGGCACGGTGGTTGCGCTGCTGGATGACGGCACCACCGACTCCGCGCCGAACATGATCGCCCCGGACCTCAACCTCCCCCGCACCGTCCGCAGCGTCCTGCGCGAGGACTGGAAGCTGCTCTCCATCATGACCGGTGCCGCAACGGCCTGGGCCGCACTCATGGTGGGCGCCGCCGTCGTCATCGCCTCCTCCATGGGCGACTCTGCCGCCGTGGACATGATGTACGCCTACCCGGCCTACTAGCAGTTCCGGCCGCACAAGCCGCCTACGGCACCAGCCAGAGCCTCAGCAGCCACCAGATCCCGGCCATCACCACACCGCCGAAGAGCGAGCCTGCCACCACCTGCGCCAGCGTGTGGGCGCGCAGGACCACCCGAGACCAGCCGACCGCCGGGATGAGCAGCAGCAACGGTGTCCACGCGGCGCCGAGCATCAGGACCGCAACAACGGCCGAACAGGAGATGGCGGCGGCGTGCCCGCTCATCTTCCAGAATGGGCTGACGGCTGCCAGCACCACCACTCCCCCCACCACGGCCAGCACCATGGCGATGACGCTGGCCGGCGCACCTGCTGCCGTCAGGACCAGCAGCCCCGCAAGGATGGACGCCAGGGCCATGAGCAGCACGGGAAGGCGCTGCCGGCGGTCGCTGACGTGGTGGTCCGTGACCTTTCCCAGCCGGACAAGGACCAGCAGCAGGAGCAGCGGCAGCACGCAGACAAACAGGGCAGCCAGCGCCCCGTAGGCCATGGTGGCGGGAAAACCGTCCTGGACCAGCGGGCTGATCAGCAGCTGGACGGTGACCACCACCGGCGGCTGGAACGCCTCGGTCAGCCACCGGGCGGTTTTATTCTTCACCCGGATGGCGCGGCCGGACGCCGCCACGCCAGTCCCTGCCCCCGCCTCAGTCAAGGAGCAGCGCGGGTTCTTCCAGGATGGCCGCGACGTCGGCCATGAACCGGGCGGACAGGTCGCCGTCCACCACGCGGTGGTCGAAGGAGCCACCCAGGGTGGTGATCCAGCGCGGAATGACCTCCCCGTCCAGGACCCACGGCTTCTGCTTGATGGTGCCGAAGGCGACGATGGCCACCTCGCCCGGGTTGATGATGGGCGTGCCGGTATCGATGCCCAGGGCACCGATGTTGGTGATGGTCAGCGTGCCGCCCTGCATCTCCGCCGGCTGGGTCTTTCCCGCACGCGCCGTGGTGGCCAGGTTGTTCAGGGCCAGCGCCAGCTCCTTCAGGGACAGGTCCTGCGCATCCTTGATGTTGGGCACCATCAGGCCGCGGGGCGTTGCCGCGGCGATACCCAGGTTCATGAAGTGCTTGACCTGGATCTCGGCAGCCCCGCTGCCGTCACCGCTCTCCACCCACGACGCATTGACGCTGGGATTCCGGGCGGCAGCCCAGATGACGGCCTTGGCCAGGATAAGGAGCGGCGAGACCTTGATGCCCTCAAAGTCCCGTGAAGCCTTGAGCCGTTTAACGAATTCCATGGTCCGGCTGGCGTCCACATCCACGAAGATGCTGACGTGCGGGGCGGCGAAGGCCGATTCCACCATGGCCTTCGCGGTCGCCTTCCGCACGCCCTTGACCGGGATAGTCTCGATCCGCTGGTCCTGCGGCTTTCCGGCTTTGCCCCAGAAGCCGTCCGCCTTGTCCAGTTCGGCGTCGCGCTGCGCCTGGTAGCTGACCAGGTCCTCGCGGGTCACCTCGCCGCGGGAGCCGGTGGCCACGACGTCGGCCAGGTCGATCCCGAGGTCCCGGGCGATCTTGCGGACGGGTGGTTTGGCGAGGACGCGGTTGACCAGCCCGGTGATGGTGCCACCCAGCGTGGGACGGGTGTCCACGACGGCGGCCTGGCCGCCCTGCGTTGCGGCGGCTGCCGGGCGCCCGGTGACCTCTGCCGGGGTATGCGGCTGGACCGGCTCCACTTCGGGAGCGTTGACCGTCACCGCGTCGGCGGGCTTGGCCGCCGCAGCGGTACGGGTGACGCGGGGGCGCCGTTTGACGGCGTCCGCCTTTGGTCCCGAGCCCACCAGCGGACCACCCGCCGGGGCACTGCCCTGCGCGCCGGCGTCGTTCGCGCCGTTGTCCTGGGCATCATCAGGAAGCTTGCCGTACATCGGCTGCGCAGGCGCATCGGCCTGCGCCGGTGCTTCAGGCGCCCGGACGTCAGCAGGCGTGGGATCGCCCGCGACGTCGTCGCTGACGCTGATGATGGCCGTCCCGACGTCGATGGTCACCCCCTCCGGCACGAGGAGTTCGGTGACGGTCCCGGCGAACGGGGACGGAAGTTCGACGATCGACTTTGCGGTTTCGATCTCGCACAGGACGTCGTTGATGGCGACGGCATCGCCCGGCTTGACCTTCCAGGAAACGACTTCCGCTTCCGTGAGGCCTTCGCCGACGTCCGGCAGGTTGAATTTATTCAGCGTCATGGTGTCCTCAGTAGGAGAGGGCGCGGTCCAGCGCCTCCAGGATGCGGTCGATGTCCGGAAGATAGTCTTCCTCCACCTTGGCAACGGGGTAGGGCATGTGGAAGCCGCCCACCCGGATGACGGGGGCTTCAAGGGAATGGAAGGCACGCTCGCTGATGCGTGCAGCGATTTCGCCGCCGATGCCGCCGAAAGTGGGGGCCTCGTGGGCCACGATCAGCCGGCCGGTCTTTTCCACGGATGCGGTGACGGTGTCGAAGTCCAGCGGCGAAATGGAACGGAGGTCGATGACTTCCACGCTGTGGCCGTCTTCCCGGGCGGCGTTGGCGGCCGCTAGGGCCACGGGAACCAGGGGACCGTAGGCCACGATGGTGGCGTCGGTGCCCTCGCGCAGGATGTGGGCCTTGAAGGGGTCGCCTGAGGGGCCGGGAGCTGCGGTGTCCACTTCGCCCTTGAGCCAGTACCGGCGCTTGGGTTCGAAGATGATCACCGGGTCCTGGCACTGCACGGCCTGCTGGACCATCCAGAAGGCGTCGTGCGGGTTGGACGGGGTGATGATGCGCAGCCCGGCGGTGTGGGCAAACAGGGCCTCCGGTGATTCGGAGTGGTGTTCCACCGAGCCGATGCCGCCGCCGTAAGGAATGCGGATGACCACCGGAACGGTGAGGTTGCCGTGGCTGCGGGCGTGCATCTTGGCCAGCTGGGTGGTGATCTGGTTGAAGCCGGGGAACACGAAACCGTCGAACTGGATTTCGCAGACCGGGCTGTACCCTCGCAGCGCCAACCCGATGGCGGTGCCGATGATGCCGGACTCGGCCAGCGGGGTGTCCACCACGCGGTCGGGGCCGAATTCGCTGATGAGCCCGTCGGTGACCCGGTAGACGCCGCCCAGGGGGCCGATGTCCTCGCCCATCAGCAGCGATTTGGGGTTGGCTGCCAGCGTGGCGCGAAGGCCTTCGTTGATGGCCTTGGCGATGGTCATGGTGGTCATCAGTGGCCTGCCTTTGCTGCTGCGCCGTGCTGGGCGGACGGTTCGTCTCCGCCGGCGAATCCTGCGCTGTATTCCTCGAACCAGGCCAGTTCCTCAGCCACCAGGGGGTGCGCCTCAGCGTAGACGTTGGCGAATGCGGCCCGGATGTCCGGGTCCTCGAGGTCGTGGGCGGTGCGGCGCACGTACGCGGCGAGCTCGTCGCCGTCGGCCTTGACCTGGGCAAAGTAGGCGTCGTCGGCCAGGCCTGCGGCGCGGAGGTACTTCTCCAGGCGCACCAGCGGGTCCTTGGCGCGCCAGGCGTCCTCCTCCTCGGATCCGCGGTACTTGGTGGGATCGTCAGCGGTGGTGTGGGCACCCACCCGGTAGGTGAACGCTTCAATGAGGACCGGGCCCTTGCCCTGGCGGGCATGCTCCAGCGCCCATTCGGTGACGGCGTGCACGGCGATGACATCGTTGCCGTCCACCCGGATGCCGGGGAAGCCGTAGCCCTTCGCGCGGTTGGACAGCGGTACCCGGGTCTGCACGTTGGTGGGGACCGAGATGGCCCAGTGGTTGTTCTGGCAGAAGAACACCACGGGGGCGTTGTACGAGGAGGCGAACACCATGGACTCGTGGACGTCGCCTTCGGAGCTGGCTCCGTCACCGAAGTAGGCGATGACGGCAGCGTCCGGTTCGTTTCCGGCCCTGCCCGCGGCGGCTGCGAGTTTCTGGTCACGCTGGATGCCCATGGCATAGCCGACGGCGTGCAGCGTCTGCGCGGCCAGGACCAGCGTGTAGAGGTGGAAGTTCGTGTCCTTGGGGTTCCAGCCGCCGTTGGACACGCCGCGGAACTGGCGGAGCAGTTCGGCGAGGTCCACGTCGCGGGTCAGCGCCACGCCGTGCTCACGGTAGGTGGGGAAGATGTAGTCCTGCGGCTGGCTGGCCCGGCCCGAACCGATCTGGGCAGCCTCCTGGCCCGTCAGCGGAACCCAGAGCGCAAGCTGGCCCTGGCGCTGCAGGGCTGTTGCCTCAACGTCGAAACGCCGGATCCTGGCCATATCCGCGTACAGTCCACGCAGGTCTTCGGGGGTGAGTTTGTCCGCGTAGCTGCTGTACACGGGGTCGGCGCCGAGTTTTCCGTCGGGGCCCAGCAACTGGACCATCTCTGCCGGGGGTTGGCCCATGACGGCTTCCGCGTCAGCTTCCCGCTGGTCGTCGACCGCTGTTCCGTCGAACTCGGTGGAAGGCAGATGTGTGCCCATACCGTCTCCTTGCTTCCCGCATGCGGATGCAATGCAATGTCGCTGGGATATATGCCTCACAAGGAATACATTCCCGAAGCGGCATATACAATGGCTTACTGATCCTAACTTTATCTTTAGTAGGTTGGCGCAGGCCTACTTGTTAAGTGCTAGGAACCCCGGGGCACCTTTGTATAGTTCGCACACAGCTCCAGGAACCGGGTGTTGGCTTCCTGCTCGCCGATACTGACGCGGACGCCCTCCCCGGGGAATGCCCGGACCGACAACGCCCTGGCCCCCGCTTCCTGCGCAAAGTCAGCGCTGTCATCACCCAGGTCCAGCCACACGAAATTGCCTTGCGCGTCGGGGACAGCCCAGCCGAGGTCCCGGAGTCCGTTCAGTACGCGGACCCGCTCATCCACCAGGCTTTGTACCCTTTCTACAACCTGGTCGAAATTCTGCAGTGAAACAATCGCGGCTGATTCGGCTATTTGCGACACGGCAAAGGGGGTGGCAGCCACCCTGAGGTGCTGCGTCAGTTCGGGGTTGGCAATGCTGTAACCCACCCGGAGGCCTGCCAGCCCGTGGGCCTTGGAGAAGGTCCGCAGCACCACCACGTTGGGATATTTGCGGTAGAGGGCAATGCCGTCCACGGCGTCGGGGTCCCGGACGAACTCCTGGTAGGCCTCGTCAATGACCACCACCACGTTGGCCGGCACCGTCCGGATGAAGGCCTCGGTTTCGGCGGTGGTCAAGGCGGGCCCGGTGGGGTTGTTGGGAGTGCACAGGAGGATCACTTTGGTCCGCGCGGTGACCGCCGCCGCCATGGCGTCGAGGTCGTGCCGCCCGTCGGCGGTGACCGGGACGCGAACGCTTTCGGCTCCGGCGAGGCCCACGCTGATGGGGTATGCCTCGAAGGAACGCCAGGCGTAAATGACCTCGTCGGCCTTGCCGTCGTCGTTTTGGCCGGCAAAGGCAGCCAGGATCTGGTTAAGGGCACCCAGGCTGCCGGCCCCCGTGACGATGTCCTCTGCGGGAACCTGCAGGAATTCCGCGAGCGCCGCCCGGAGCCTGCTGCTGAGCGGGTCCGGGTAACGGTTGAAATCTGTTTGCCGTGCGATGGCGTCCAGGACGGCCGGCAGGGGCGGCAGTGGATTCTCATTCGAGGACAGTTTGTAACTTGCCAGTCCGTCGACGGCGGCGGGCGGCTTTCCGGCGGCGTAACGGGGCAACCGGCCCACCACCGGGCGCGGAGCGACGCCGCCTGCCAGGGTTTCAGAGGAGGTCATGAAAACTAGCCTACTGCTGCGGGTATTTGCGGGTTCAGGGCTGGAACCCGGGGCACCGGCCGGGCCACGGAACCCGCGGGACCCGGTCCGGCACCCTCCACCGCGGCTTACGCCGGCTGGCCCACGTTCAGCGCGGCACTGTCTGCCTTGCTTCCAGCCAGCTGCGGTGCCCAGGCATCTGCCCCCTGCAGGTACGCTCCGGCAGTGAACTCCTCCGCCCGGCGGGGATCCAGCTGCGGCCGGTCCGCGGTGATCCTCGATCCGGGGCCGTTGTTGTTGAACTCGCGGAAGCGGGCCTCCCGCCAGGAAAAGCCGCTCATGTCAGCCCAGGGCGTGCCGGAGATGTGCGCTCCCAGCCACGAGTCGCGGACCAGCACCTGGGCGATGGCCTCCGGATCTCCGCCGGGATGCCACGGCCGGCCCAGATGGACCGATCCGGAGGCTGCATCTGAGACAAACCGGCACTGAGTGAACAGGTATCCGTGCTTGATTCCGATATTGACGCTGCCGGCGGAGACGTAACCGTTGTTGGTGCCGGACCCGCGGTCCAGGGAACGGATCCGGCAGCCGGTGAACACGGCAGTTCCCCGGCCGAAGATGAAGTCCACGTCGCCTTCAACGTAGGAGTCCGTGAAGTAGGAGCGCGCCTGCACGCCCCGGACGGGGGAATCAACCAGCAGCGTGTCCTGGTTGCCCAGGCAACGGACATTGCGGAGCACAGCCCGGTCCCCGGCCAGGAACAGTGCCACGGCCTGCCGGTTCTTCATGTCGGGGTTGGCGGCTTCGTCGAAGTCGTTGCTGAACGTGAGGTTCTCGGCCTTGAAGTCCGGGCCGTCGATCCGCACGCTGGCGCTTCCGCCGGTTCCATAGGGCCCCGTGCCGTCGGGTTTCGGGGTGCCTGACGCGTTGTTGTAGACCAGCACCACGTCCTCCGGCGCCTGCCCGCGGCCGACGAATGAGACCCTCGGTTTGTTGGCCGGTACCCGGATCAGCTCACGGTAAGTACCGGGGTCAAGGCGGATCTCGGTGCGGCGCGTGCTGTTCACCGGCACGGCATCGACGGCGGCCTGCACCGTCCCGAAGGCGTGCCCCCTCCCGACGTTGAGGACCAGCGGCTTGTCCACCGGGCGTTCGCTGGGCCAGTAGATGGCTGAGAGCGGATCCAGTGGGGCTTCCAGATTCTGGAACCAACCAGGCGGCACAATCCGTTGTCCCGCAAGTCCTGATGCCACCAGCTGGGCGACAGCCAGGGCTCCCGCAGCCTGGAAGTGGGTGTTGTCCGTGACTCCGTCAGGGTATTGGGGGTACTGGCCCGGGGAGGCATGGAGGAAGTGGGACGTGGTTCCGTCCGGCCCGAGCCGCTGCCACAGGTCCTTGGAAGAGCTTGTCAGGTCCACCAGGGGAATTCCGGCGGCTGCGGCCAATTCCCTGACCGCCTGGGGGTAGGCACCGTGGGTGTCCTGGGCGATTCCCAGGGGGCTGAACCGCCTCCGCTCCACCGGCGTGACCAGCACGGCTGTGGCGCCCGCGCCTGCCGCTGCGTCCAGGTATTTCCGGAGGTAGTCCTTGAAGGTGGTCTGCGGGTCGGTTCCCCTGGCAGGGTCCTCGACCTTCTCGTCGTTGTGGCCGAAGGAGATGAGCAGGTAGTCGCCCGGTTGCAGCGCCCCCGCCACTTCCCCCAGCAAGCCGGCGTCGGCATAGCTCTTGGACGAGGCCCCGGACCAGGCGTAGTCGAACACCGTCGCCTGCGGCCCGAGCAGCAGGGGCAGGGCCTGGCCCCAGCCGGCCCGGGGACGCTCAGAGTGCTGGTAGGCGGACGAGGTGGAATCCCCCACCACGAAGATCACCGGATTCCTGCTGGACTGCGCCCGGGCGGGGCGGCCTGATGTGGAGGCGCTTGCCCCGGGGGCCGCCAGGACAGTGGCCACCGTTGCGGCGCCTGCTGCCGCTGTTGCCAGGACAGCGCGCCGGCTGCGTGAAAATGCCGCCATCAGTTTCCCCCGCCTGCCGTAAAAACGGGACCCACGTTGTTCTTCAGCAGGGCCGGCACTGCCTGCGCCGGGTGGACCTTGGTCCGCAATGTGGGAGTCCAGGATCCGTCCGCCAACAGTTGCTTGTCGGCGGTTGCGGCAGAGTTGTACGCGGCCAGGAGGTCCACGCGCTTTCCGTTGACCGTATTGTCCACGGTGGTGATGGCCTGGCCCTTGAAGTGCCTGATCAGCGAGGACGCTGGAATGTCCCGGGGCAGGGTGAAGGCGTTGGCCTCGGCATAGATGTGGGACTCGACGCCCGCGCCGAAGGTGTACGTGTAGGGCGTCGGCGAGGCGGCCGACGTCGTGAAGTGGTTGTTGTAGACGTCCACCTGGCCGTAGCGGACCCGCGGGGCGCGCTGGCCGACGTTCTCGAAGGAGTTGTGGTGGATGGTGACGCGTAGCTTGCCGACGTCTCCGCGGCTGGTCGAGTCGGTGGATCCGATCAGGAGGAGCTTGTCATGGTCGGAGAAGCGGTTGTAGGAGAGCGTGACCAGGTCTGAGCCGTTGGTGACGTCCACCGCTCCGTCGTGGACCTGGTAAGGGCGTCCGAAGTACGAGGGCTGGTTGATGTCCAGGTTGGGGGCATCAGTGAAGTGTGAGTGGTCAACCCAGACGTTCGTTGATCCGTTGATGACCTGGAGGAGGTCGTACTCGCTGTTCCAGTTGCCGTGGTCGCCGTCGGTGGGGTCCCAGGCAGGGAAGCAGTCAGCCGAATCCCGGACCGTGAGGTTCCTGAAGATCACGTTGTTGGCCCGGTTGATGCGCATGGCGGCGCCGGTGATGCTGCTGTCAGCGGTGGCACCCACAATGGTGGTGTTACTGGGGATGTCCCACCGGATGACAGCGGCCTGGTTAGCTGCGGCCTTGCGCCGGGCACTCTCCTGCTCCCCGGCCGGCTCCTGGTCAGTTCCGTACCGGGCGGGGTCGTAATCGTAAAGGTACTGCTCAAGGGAGAACCCCGTGCCTGCGGCGTAGTCCGCGCAGCTCAGTTCGCCGGCGGGGCCGGTGTTTGCCCGGATGTCGCCGTGGACGCGGATGATGCGGGGTTCAGTGCCGGTTGCCGCGAGCGCGGAGACCAGCTCAGTCCGGTTGCGGACGTCGAAGATTCGGTCCGGTGTGGCGGTGGATCCTCCCGTTGTTCCGGCGCCGGAGGACGCCCAGCCGTCCCGATCCGCGAGGACCTGGCGCTCAAGCGGCTGCCTCACGGTCTGGGCCGTGGGGGATGACTGCGGCGGGGGTGGGGCGGCCATGGCCTGGACCGGCAGGCAGAACGCCGCCGCTGCCGCCGTTGCTGCGATTGCCAAGGGACGTTTGATGCGCATGTGCTGTCTTCCTCCATTGGAATGAACCGCCTCCGCTGCCGACTTCGCTGTGCGGCACATCAGAAAGCGGTTTCTCTAGTCTGTGAAACCGCTTTCTGGTCTGTCAATAGGGTTGACAGAATTGCAAGATTCCTGAGCTCAGGCCAGCAGCGCGCTCCGGGGCAGAATTTGCCAGGATGTCCGAAGGCTGTTGTGGAAGCATGGGGCCATGGGTTCCTTCATTCTTCGGGTCATCTTCAACGCAGCCGCCCTGTGGGTAGCAAGCTGGGTCCTGCCGGGCATGGACATCACCAGCACTGCCGCCTCCGATGCCGTGGCACGGACCGGCATCTCGCAGGACACCGACACCATCGGGATAGTCCTGGCATACCTGTTCATCGGCCTCATTTTCGGCGTGGTCAACGCCTTGGTGCGGCCGCTGGTGAGCCTGCTTGCGCTCCCGATCACCATCCTGACGCTTGGGCTGTTCGCGATCGTCATCAACGCCGCCATGCTCTACCTGACAGCCTGGATCAGCAGCTACACCCCCGTGCATCTCACCATCGATTCCTTCTTCTGGACGGCCATCCTGGCCGCTATCATCATCTCCCTGGTGTCACTGGTGGCCGGGCTGGTGCCCGGCAGCCGGCGCTGAAGTTTCCATAACCCCGCGCCGCCGAACTTCCTGAAGGTGGCCCAAAGGCCTGCGGCTGCGGCCCAAGTACCGGAAGAGGCTGAAACAGGTACCCGGCAGGTGGCGTGCTCCGGCCGGCTGCCGAAACTCCAGTACCCGCTACCCATGACCGCCCGGGGCCACCGCTCCTAGGCTGCGAACGGGGCCGGCGACAGGCCCGTAGCTGTCAGTTCCGGATACGGGGGACAAGAATGAAGGCACGAGCAATCCTGGCTGCGGCCTGCCTGCTGCTGGCGTGGCAAGCGGGACCGGCCCGCGCGGATTCCGGGGCGGTGCCGCTTCCCCAGGAGTCCGCCGTTCTGGGCAACGATGTTTCCTGGCCGCAATGCGGCGGTCAGTTGCCTGCACCGCCGGCGTTTGCCGTGGTGGGCGTCAACGGCGGCCGGCCAACGACGGCGAACCCTTGCCTAGCGGAGCAACTGGCCTGGGCGGACCGCAGCTCCGAGGCGGCGGCAGGAGTTCCGTCTGCAATTTACGTCAACACCGCCTCGACTGGCCCGGTGGGCTCCTTGTGGTGGCCTGGAAACAACAGCGTGATGGGTGCGGACATCGCCAACCCCTACGGGATGTGCGATGGCACCGCATCCCCCGCCTGCGCTTATGTCCACGGCTATGCGATGGCCTACAACGACGCGGGGAGCCTCGCCGGGGCAGGAGGCGGTGCGGCCCACCGCACGTGGTGGCTGGACGTCGAGACCGGGAACAGCTGGCTGTCCAACAAGGCTGCCAACACCGCGGAGCTGGAGGGCATGACCGCCTACCTGCAGGGCGCCGGGGTGGAGGTGGGCATATATTCCACCGGCTACCAGTTCGGCGAAATTGTGGGTGACCTGGGCCCCCACAGCAACCTGTACTCCCTGAAGAGCTGGCTGGCGGGCGCTGAATCCACCTCCAGCGCGGCGGATCTTTGCGGGGCCGCTCCCCTCACCTCCGGCGGCGTCGTCGCGCTCACGCAATTTACCGCCGGCAACCTCGATTACAACTTCCGTTGCCCCGTGGCACAGCCGGTGGCTCCACCGCCGGCGCTCGCTCCGCCAGCAGCCCCGGAGCCTGCCCCGGCTCCAGCGAAGACCCGCTCCAACCGCTACGCCGAGATACCTGCCGCCCAAATCGCCTGAACACCGGCTAGCGTCCGCCAAGGTGGCGCTCGTGGGAGCGGGGATCCGGCGGTGCAAGGGTGGTGGAGGGGCCCTTGGCCCGCGTCAGGGAGTAGCGCGTGGCCGAGGCCGCTCCCCCGGCGCCGAGCACACCGCCCAGGGCCGCCGTGGAGTGTACGAGCGACGGATCATCGCTCGCCGCCACGAGCCGTGCTGCGTCCTCATAGCCGCTAAGCCGGTGTCCGGGACCAAGCCCTTTGTCCCCGCCGGGCTCGATCGGCGTGTCCACCGATACGGTCACCCGGTTGCGGGTTTCGGGGTTGGGGGCACCGTCGCTGCCGGGGACCCAGTCGGCCTGATGCTCAAGGTGCAGGGACTCCACGTCCTCACGGGTGGTGATCCCCGCCACCGGAGACCCGGCGGTGAGCACATACTTCACGTCATACTGCGCCAACACCCGCGGATCGGCGGCCATGTTCATGGCATGGATGCCGCCCTGGCTGTAACCCACAGCAACTACGGGAGCACCCTTTTCGGCTCCAGCTTCGCCTAGCGCCGCGAGGACAGCCTCATTCACTTCCCGGGAGTCGTACAGCATGGACTCCACGATGCCCGCCTCATCAAAGGGGTTGTCACCGCCGGCGTCCTTTCCGGCAGCCTGGGTCCCCGGAACAATGACCACGTAGGCCGTTTCGCCGCCGTTATCCACTTCCAGGACCTCGATGGCTCCGGTACCACGGGCCTCCACTTCCTGGAGCCGCGCCAGCAACCCTCCAGGCGACGTGTCAAGGTCCACCTGGACCGTTTCCTGCTTCCGCAGCGTGATGTCCCGCGGGATGAAGGTTGCCACCAACGCCATCAAGGCATCCCGGATCAAGGGGGCGTGTTCGTTGACTGCCTGCACCTGGGGCGCCGCCAACTGCATCATGGCAATGACGTTTTCGGTGACCCTCCGGTCCGGAACGCCAGTGGCTGCCATCGTGGCCCACGAGAGACCGGTTTCCGTCATGGCGGCGAATCCGAGGCTTCTTCCCACATTGGCCCGCCACTCCGCGTCCTGGTAATCACGCATGCAGGCACGGACCTGGCTGCTGATCCGCTGCAGCTCCGCCCGGCTTGCCTGGACCCGCCACTGGCCGTCCCGCACTGCCGCGATGTGCCCGGAAGCGGACCACGGCGGCTGCCGGTCAGCCCAGCAGAGCTGGTCCAGGATTCGTCCGGCCTCCTGTTCCACGACAATCAGGTCACTGGCCAAAGCCTCAAGTTTTTCGGCGCCCGCAGTCAACTCCTCGAGCTGGACCCCGATGCCGCCGCTGCCACCCCGGATGCTCAGGTGGCCGTCCCGCGACGCACCGGTCAGCCTGACGGGCTCGGGATAGGCCCCATCTGCCAAGTCCATCAGGGCATCCTGCCGGCACTGGCCGCCGCCGCCACACTGTCCGCAGCGTGCCTCGCGACGGCGGCCCTCGCCACCTCCAGGGCGTCGACAGCTTGGCGCAGGGCTGCGCCCTGCCGGCCCACCGTGTCCCGGTACGCCCGCCCGGCCGGCGATTGCCACTCCAGCATCTGGATGTCCCGCAGATGGGCCAGAGCTTCCTCGACGCGCGCCCCGCACCGTGCAAGCCGGTTCACCAAGGGCAACAAATCAGCGGCAACGTGCTCGGCGGCGCCCGGCAGTCCATCCCCCAGGATGTTTCCCATGTGACCTCTTTCCCCGGGCACCCCGGACCTGTTGCCTACCTGCTGACGGGGCCCACGCTACGGAAGACGGCGCACCAGCCTAAGTGCCGCCGTCGGCCATGTGGATAAGTAACGTAAGCGGCCCACTTAAGGCGCCGCCGGAGTTCGTGAAAGAATCAGCACATGCCTGAAACTGCCGCCACAGCTGATACCCGCACGCCCTCAGGACGCCTGGCCCTCGCCGCGTCCACGGAAAAAATCGCCCTGGGCCCCTTGGACGGCCGGTACCAGCCGGCAGTGGCCCCGCTGGTCGACTACCTGTCCGAGGCAGCGCTCAACCGGGACCGCGTGGCCGTCGAAGTTGAATGGCTGATCCACCTGACCAGCAACAACGTCCTCCCCGGGGCGGGCCCCCTGACCGCGGAACAGCAGCAGCAGCTGCGTGCCGTCGTCACCGAATTCGACGCCGCTTCCGTGACGGAACTGGCCGAAATCGAAGCCGTCACCGTGCACGATGTGAAGGCCGTGGAGTACTACATCGGCCGCCGCCTCCCCTCCATCGGCATCGAAAACCTGACCGCCATGGTCCACTTCGGCTGCACGTCCGAGGACATCAACAACCTTTCCTACGCGCTCGGCGTCAAGGGTGCTGTGGAGGACGTGTGGCTGCCCGCAGCCCGCGCCCTGGTGGCACAGATCAGCACGATGGCCGAGGACAACCGCGCCGTGCCCATGCTGTCCCGCACGCACGGCCAGCCGGCCACCCCCACCACGCTCGGCAAGGAACTGGCGGTCATCGCACACCGCCTGACCCGCCAGCTGGACCGCATTGCCAAGACCGAATACCTGGGCAAGATCAACGGCGCCACCGGCACCTACGCCGCGCACGTCGCCTCCGTCCCCGGGGCCGACTGGCAGCAGGTCTCCAAGTCGTTCGTGGAGGGCCTGGGGCTGACCTGGAACCCGCTCACCACCCAGATCGAAAGCCACGACTGGCAGGCAGAGCTGTACGCCGACGTGGCGCGCTTCAACCGCATCCTGCACAACGTCTGCACGGACATCTGGAGCTACATCTCCATCGGCTACTTCGCGCAGATCCCGGTGGCAGGCGCAACCGGCTCGTCCACTATGCCGCACAAGGTCAACCCCATCCGCTTCGAAAACGCCGAGGCAAACCTGGAGATCTCCTCCGGCCTGCTGGACGTCCTGGGCTCCACCCTGGTGACCTCCCGCTGGCAGCGGGACCTCACCGATTCCTCCAGCCAGCGCAACATCGGCGTGGCATTCGGCCACTCCCTCCTGGCAATCTCCAACGTGGCCAAGGGCCTGGAGCGCCTTGACGTGGCCGAGGACGTGCTGGCCGGGGACCTGGACACCAACTGGGAAGTCCTGGGCGAGGCGATCCAGATGGTGATGCGCGCCGAGGCGATTGCCGGCGTCGAGGGCATGGAGAACCCCTACGAGCGGCTCAAGGACCTCACCCGCGGCAACCGCGTGGACGCCGCGCGGATGCAGGAATTCGTGCAGGGCCTGGGCCTGTCCGCCGACGCCGAAGCCCGGCTGCTGGCCCTGACTCCCGGCAAGTACACGGGCATCGCGGACCAGCTGGTCGACCACCTCAAGTAAGCCCCGTGGGGCTACCCCCACACGTACGACGGCGGCGCCGGGCCCGGGAGGGTCCGGCGCCTTTCGTTTATCCGCGGCGGGCCGGCCGGGCCTGGGTGCCGGGCGTTTCGGCGGCACCGCGAGGGAGTGCGAAACTGGAGGGCATGAAGCTGCTGCTCATCCGCCACGGAGAGACTCCCGGAAACGTCCTTGGCCAACTGGACACCGCCCACCCGGGGCCCGGCCTGACCGAACTGGGCGAACGGCAGGCAGAGGCCATGGCGCGGTCGCTGGCCAACGAACCCATCCGGGCGCTCTACGCCTCCACACTGGTCCGCACGCAGATTACCGCGGCGCCGTTGGGCAGGCTTCACGGCCTGGAGACCACGGTGCTGGACGGGCTGCACGAGATCGAGGCCGGCTCGCTGGAGAAGCTGACGGACCATGAGTCGCATAAGCGCTACATGGGTACGGTGATCTCCTGGGCCGCCGGCGACCTGGACGCCCGAATGCCCGCAGGACCCGACGGCCACGCATTCTTCGGCCGGTTCGACGCCGCGATTGCGAGGGTCATCGAACGGACCGCCGGGCAGCGGGACACCGTGGCGGTGGTGAGCCATGGTGCAGCCATCAGGACCTGGGCCGGGCTCCGCGCCGAGGGCATCGGTCATGAGTTTGCGGCCAAGCATGTGCTGGCCAACACCGGAATCGTGGCGCTGGAGGGCGATCCGGACAGTGGCTGGAAGCTGATCCACTGGGCAGGCAGCCCGGTGGGCGGCCTGGCCTTGGCGGATCCCACGGCCGAAGATCCCACCGGCCAGGACGTCAGCCGCCCGTAGCGCCGGTTTCCCGGCGACTGGCCTGCTACCGGGGAAGCGCGCACCCCGCCGCGGCCGCTGCCAGCCGAAGTCGCGGGGCGCCGCGCAGAATTGGTGAGGCGGCCGGAGCCGGAGGAACCAGCCGCGCGGCCATCGCGGAAGCGACATCCGCCGTTAGGCGTTCGCCGCTTTCCATTGCCGTCAGCGAGCTCAGAAAGTGGTGCCACCGCGGCCCCAGGGACTCGGGTATGTGCGGACTCCTGAGGGTCCTGGCCACGAGTGACTCCACCGCCGTCCCTGGAAACGCCTTGGATCCGGTCAGCAGTTCCAGCAGGACCAGGCCCATGGCATAGATGTCCCAGGCGGGATCGGCAACCCCGCCTGCAGCCTGTTCCGGGCTCATGTAATGGACTGTTCCGGACGAGATTCCCGGCTCCGGTGCCGTGCCCGCCACCGCCGCGATGCCGAAATCGATGACCCGGACCGGGCTTCGCCGTAGGCCGCTCAGCATCAGGTTTCCCGGCTTGATGTCCCGGTGCACCAGTCCCGCGGTGTGCAGGTGGGCCAGGCCGCTGAAGATGCTCCGCGCCCACACCGCCACGGCGTCGGCACTGTGGCGGTCGGATCGCACAGCTTCGGAGAGGCTGGTTCCCAACGCCAGCTCCTCAACCATGAAGGCATGCCCCGGGCGATAGGTGCCGGCCGGCATGACTCCCTGATCGATGAACCTGACGATGGACGGGTGCCGCAGCGATGCGAGCACCCTTGCCTCGTTGTGGATGCGCCAATGGTGCTTGTCCGAGTTGTCGGCCGCCACCTTGACGGCCACGTCCGGACCCCCCGCCACGTCAACCGCCCGGAAGACTTCGGCCATGGAACCGCGGCCCAACCGCTCCCGGAGCAGGAAGCGGCCGGCGATCACCGGGACGCCCGAATGGGTCCGCCGTACGGTACCCAGGCATCAAGCTGGAAACCGCACTGGCAGCGCCACACCGGCGGGAGCTTTACCGGCACGAAGTCGTCCGGGTCGAACGAGTACCCCATGGCGGCCCGCCCCACTGCGGGCGTCACCAGGTCCATGGGCGTGCCGCAGTGAACGGTATGCTCTGCTTCCCCAGCAGAGGTCTTCTCAAAAGTGATCAACGCGCTCACTACTCCATAAGGCAGTATTCCCGGGCTGATCCTAAGCATACATATAACTAGAGCAACTAGCTAGTTTAGCTAGATAATTTGTGGTGCTCTTCTTCCACGACGCCAATGGCATCCGCCATCCGCTGCAGGAACGCGACGACGATCCTTGCCTCCTCGGCGCTGAGCGACTCCGCGACGGTCATCATCCGCCGGTGCATGGCGCCGAGGGTTTCCCGGACCTCAGTGTCCGACTCCACAGTGGGAACGACAACCACCGAGCGCCGGTCCGAAGGGTGGGCCTCGCGGCGGACGTGCCCGCTGGACACCAGCCTGTCGATCAGGGACGTTGTGGAGGCGCTGGTGATGCCCAGGAACTGACTGAGGTCCTTGGGGACCACCGTCTTGCCGGAGGCCTGGGCGCGCAGGAGGTACCGGAGGGCGAGGATATCGGTTTCGCCCATGCCCATGGAGTCGCGGGTGGACCTGCGGATGATCGTCTCCGCCGCCCTGTAGTCCCGCAGCGACTTGAGGACCGCCGCTCCGTAGTCCAGCTGCCCGTCGGGTCCATACCAGTAGCCGGAGCCCTCGTTGCCTGTAGAAGCCATGCCCATATCTTAGGCCAACTGCTAACTAGACAGCCAAGCTAGTTGCGAGTGCTACCTCCGCTCCGGGCATGTGACGTTATCCGGACCCTTACCGGCAGGAAACACCCGCGTAACCCGCCGCTCCTAGCCTTGATCTGCATAACCCTTCGGCGAATCGAGGCCTACATGCAGACCAATCCGCGGCTGAACATCAGGCAGGTTGCCTGGTCCCACCCTGTGGGAGCAGACCTTCGGCGCGCGCAGCAGGCCGAACTCGACGCCCGCTTCGGTACGGCAGACCACGAACCCGGCCCTCCGCCGTCGGAAGCTGACTGCGCCGTCTTCCTCGTGGCGTACGACAAGGGGTCTGGCCAGCCCGTGGGCTGCGGCGGGCTGCGGCTGCTGGACGCCAGTACCGCCGAAATCAAACGGCTCTACGTGGTCCCGTATACCCGCGGCTCCGGCGTGGCCAGTTCTGTCCTCGCTGCCCTGGAGGCTGAGGCCTACAAGCAAGGCATCACCCGCATCAAGGCCGAGGCAGGCTCGGCCCAATCGGACGGCCGGAACTTCTACCAAAACTCCGGTTTCGAGCCGGTGCCCAATTTCGGCCCCTACGTTGGCGTCAAGCACTCGTCCTGCTACGCCAAGAGCATCGACTCGCACAGCGCAGCCCACACGGCCATGGCGTAGCGCTGATACGTGGGGCGTCATACTGCATGCGGTCCCACCGGCCTCGGCTAACCTCGGCCTATGGAAACAGCAGACATCACCTTCCGCACCCGCAAATGGGTCAGGCCAGAAGACCTCAACGCCAACGGGACCCTGTTCGGCGGAAGCCTGCTGAAGTGGATCGACGAGGAAGCCGCCATCTACGCCATCCTCCAGTTGGGCAATGGCCGGGCCGTTACGAAGTACATCTCGGAAATCAACTTCGTGAGCTCCGCAGTCCAGGGCGACCTGATTGAAATGGGCCTGACCGCCACGAAGTTTGGCCGGACCTCGCTGACGATGCGGGCGGAAGTGCGCAACATGATCACCCGGCAAAGCATCCTCACCATCGAGGAAATTGTCTTCGTTAACCTCGACAACGCCGGCAAACCGGAACCGCACGGATACACCGAAATCACCTACGACAGGGACAGGATCCCCACCCACCACCTGACCGAAACACTGCAGCAGGACTGACGCTTCACCCCGCGTTCACTCCTAATCCACCAGGCGTTCTCTTCGCTGGACCAACTTAGGCAGCCGGGCTGTTTATCGAATCGATAGCAATAGCAGCCCCGCATTCCGCATGCCCGGCTATAGGCTGTGCGGACATGCTCCGGTTCCAGTGCAGAAATGAGTCCTGATCGTGCGTAAATTACAGACCTTGGTTGCCGCCGCCGTCGCCGTCACCCTACTTGCCGGATGCGGCGGAGAAGCCTCACCCGGAGCCTCGGGCGAGGCTTCTTCCGCCCCGGCCGGAGGATCCGGCGACACCCTGGTGGTGTACACCAACTCCAACGGCGAAGGCCGCGGGGACTGGCTGACCCAGAAGGCAGGCGAAGCCGGATTCAAGATCGAGATTGTGGGGGCCGGCGGCGCCGACGCCACCAACAAGCTCATCGCCGAAAAGAACAACCCCATCGCGGACGTCGCCTTCGGGCTGAACAACATGTACTTCTCCCAGGTCAAGGCCGCGGACGCGCTGGAACCCTATAAGCCCGCCTGGGCCGGCGAGGTGGACACCCACTTGGCGGACGGCGAGACGTACTGGCCGCTGGTGAAGCAGGCCATCCTGCTGGGCTACAACTCGGACAAGTTCTCCAAGGATGCCGCCCCGAAGGACTGGACGGACCTGTGGACCAAGGATGAGTTCAAGGCCCGCTACGAGCGGGTCACCGGCCTGGGCACCGCCACCGCCCAACTGGTCTTCGCCGGCATCCTCAGCCGGTACCGTGACGATGCCGGCGACCTCGGAATCTCCGATGAGGGCTGGAAGCAGGTGGAACAGTACTTCCAGAACGGCAGCCCTGCCGTGGCCAAGACCGATCTTTTCGCCCGCATCGCCTCGGGCGAGGTGGATATGGGGCAGATGCCGTCCTCGATCATTGCCGACCGGGAAAAGTCTTTCAAGGTGAACGTGGAAACCGTCATACCTTCCGTTGGCGTCCCCCTCGCGGTGGAGCAGATCGCACTCGTGAAGGGCACCAAGAAGAAGGACCAGGCCCAGAAATTCATCGACTGGTTCGGCAGTGCCGACGTCCAGGGCCAGTTCGCCAAGCAGTTCAACTCCATGCCCGTGAACAAGTCTGCCCAGGCACAGGCCAACCCCGAGGTGGTGGACTTCTTCGCGGACCTCAAGCAGCAGGACATCGACTGGGAGTTCGTGCAGGAGAACATGGGCGCCTGGGTGGAGAAGATCGAACTCGAGTACATGACGTAGCCCGGCGCCAGCCTTCCGCCTCCGCCCGAGTTCCACAGACAGGTTTGCCATGATCCGCTTGGACAGCATCAAAGTTTCCTTCGGCGACTTCACCGCCATCCCGCACCTGGACCTGCACGTCCGGCCCGGCGAGTTCTTCACGCTCCTGGGGCCCTCCGGATGTGGAAAAACGACGGCGCTGCGCACCCTGGCCGGCTTCATCCAGCCGGCCGGGGGCACTGTCACAGTGGACGGCAAGGACGTCACCCGGCTTCCCAGCGACAAGCGGCAGGTGGGCATGGTGTTCCAGAACTATGCCCTGTTTCCCAGCATGAGCGTATGGGAGAACATCGCCTTCGGACTGCGCGTCCGGAAGGAGAAGGGCTCCGACAGCGACAGGATGGTTCGGGACATCGCACGCCGGGTGGAGCTCAGCGACGATCAGCTGGCCAAGAACGTCGCCGAGCTCTCCGGCGGGCAGCAGCAGCGGGTGGCGGTGGCCCGGGCACTCGTCCTGCGGCCCAAGATCCTGCTGCTGGACGAACCGTTGTCCAACCTCGATGCCAAGCTCCGCCACCAGCTCAGGCAGCAGCTCAAGGACCTGCAAAGCGAGTTCGGCATCACCACCGTCTACGTCACCCACGACCAGGACGAGGCCCTGGCCATGAGCGACCGGGTGGCGGTCTTCAACAAGGGCGTGGTGGAGCAGGTGGGCACGCCGCAGGAGATCTATGACCACGCTGCCACGGAATTCGTCTGCAATTTTATTGGTGACAGCTCCACCCTGACACCGGAATTCGTGGCGCAGGTCAACGCCGCATCCGGGGCCCAGCTCAGCACCCGGGCGAGCTCCTACCTGCGGGTGGAAAAGGCGTCCCTGGACGCGCCCGCGGGAGGCGGCTCCGCCGTCGGACTTCCCGCAAAGGTTCTGTCCCGTACCTACCACGGCCTGCACAGCAGGTACGTGGTGCACAGCCACGGCGCGGACATCCGCCTGCTGGTGCGCGAGGACGGCGGCGCCCACCCTCAGCCGGGTACGGAAACCACCGTGTACGTGCGGCCGGACCACATCCTGCAGTACCACCCGGAAACAGGCGCGGCCCTTCGGGAGCAGGACCGGCAGGAGCAGGACCAGGCGGTTGCCCTGCCATGAGCGGAACTCCAGTCCGTTCGATGGTCCGCTCCCCGTTCGTCCTGGTGGTGGGCGTCATCCTCACCTGGTTCATCGCGGCGTTCCTGGTGTGGCCCAACATCAACGTCCTGATTGCCACCTTCTTCCCGGATGGCAGCTTTTCGGGGCGGGCAGCGGAGAAGCTGTTCTCCTCGCAGCGCGCCATGAAGGCACTGGGCAACAGCTTCCTGCTGGCGGTGGCCCTCTCCATCACGGTCAACGCCGTGGGAATCTTCATTGTGCTGGTGACGTACTACTTCCGGATCCGGGGCTCTCGGATCCTGTTCCTGGGCTACGCCACCACCTTCATCTACGGCGGCATCGTGCTGGCGGCGGGGTACAAATTCATCTACGGGGACAAGGGAATCGTCACCTCGCTGCTGCTGCAGGTGTTCCCCTCCATGGACCCTGCCTGGTTCTCCGGCTTCTTCGCCGTGCTGGTGGTCATGACGTTTGCCACCACCACCAACCACATGCTGTTCGTGGCCAACGCGTTGAAGGGGGTGGACTACCAGACCATCGAAGCGGCGAAGAACCTTGGCGCCTCGACGTGGACCATCCTCCGGCGGATCGTCCTGCCCATGCTGAAGCCCACGCTGTTCGCCGTCACCATCCTGTCCTTCCTGACCGGGCTCGGCGCCCTGAGCGCGCCGCAGGTTCTGGGTGGACGGGAATTCCAGACCATCACGCCCATGATCCTGACGTTCACCAACAGCCCCACCTCACGCGACCTGGCGGCCCTGCTGGCCGTCATCCTGGGCCTGGCCACCATGGCGATGCTGGCGGTGATGTCCCGGCTGGAGAAGGGCGGCACGTACTTCTCCGTCTCCAAGGTGTCCTCGGAGCTGCAGAAGCAGGACATCACCAACCCGGTGGCCAACGTGGCCGTCCACGCGGTGGCGTACCTGCTGTTCGCGGTGTACACGCTGCCGGTGGTGCTCATCGTGCTGTACTCCTTCGCGGACGGCGCCGCCATCCAGACCGGACAGCTCTCGCCAGGCAGCCTGACGCTGGATAACTATGTCCGGGTGCTGACGCAGCCGGCCGGATTGCGGCCGTTCGTCGTCAGCGTGGTGTACAGCGCGCTGGCGGCTGTGATCGCGGTAGGCGGCCTACTGTTCGTGGCCCGGCTGCTGCAGAAGTACCGGAACTGGGTGGCGTCCGTTTTTGAGTACCTGCTGCATATCCCCTGGATCCTGCCGTCCGCACTGTTGGCGCTGGGCCTGATCATCAGTTACGACCACCCGAATCCGCTGGTGGGCGGGGCGGTCCTGACCGGGACCACGGTGATCCTGCTGATCGCGTTCGTCACCGTGAAGATCCCTTTCACGCTGCGGATGCTGAAGGCGTCGTTCGCCTCCGTGAATTCCTCGCTGGAGGAAGCGGCCGCCATCATGGGCGCCAAGACCCTGTACGTGTTCCGCCGGATCCTGTTGCCGCTGGTGCTGCCGGCGGCAGCGGCCATCACCGCCCTGAACTTCAACAGCCTCCTGGACGATTACGACACCGCCATCTTCCTCGCCCACCCGCTGGTCCAGCCGCTGGGCCTGGTCATCAAGGCAAACACGGACGGTGCCGAGGGCACTGAAGGGGTGGCGAACACGTTCGTGTACACCGTGCTGCTGATGGTCATCACCGGCGTCACGATGTACCTCGTCTATGGCCGGTCCGGGAAACGCCGCAGCCGGAAGCGCCTGCCGGGGGTGCCGCCGTCGGGCAGCATCGAGGCCTCCGACGTGCCGCCGGCGGCCGGACCATCAGCGTCCGGCGCCGACAGCAAGGTCCCTGCCGCACCCGTGCGGTGACCCCGAGGGTGCGGATCAGCCCGCAGGACCGCGGACGACGGCGGCGCGCGGGTTCCGCCGCCGGGCCAGGCCGAGCAGCCGGTCCCGGAACGGCTGCGCACCGTCCGCGAGCGCGATGCGGCCCATCGCCGTTGACGCCAGGCTCAGCGCGCGGGTCCGGAGCCGGCGCTGCCTGTCGTAAGCGCGGAGCGCCTGGGATTCGGGCAAGGTGTTGAGGAGGTCGCCGAGCGTCACGGCATCCACCAGGGATTCACAGGCGCCGCGGCCCAGGGTGGGCATCATGGCGTGCGCGGCGTCGCCGATGAGCACGGCACGGCCGCGCACGTAGGAGCCCAGCTGCGGAACGGTCCAGAGCCGCTGGACGAGGCACTCCCCCGGGATGGCTGCGGCCAAGGTGCGGCGGATGGCCGGCGCATGGGTGGCATACCGCTCCCGGGCCTGGTCCAGTACTGACGCGGCGTAAATGCCGTAGGGGCCCGCCCCCGACCGGTAGCTGGCGTACCAGAAGGACCCGCCACGGGCGGCGGCCATGCCGAAGAGATCGCCGCGGCCCCAGTATTCGCCCACCTCATCCTGGCTGACGGACGTGGGAAGGGTCCCGCGGAGGGCCAGGTATGGGGTGAGGCGGGCGCCCGTGGCGGCACCCCACGCCTCCCGGCGGACCACGCTGTGCACTCCGTCAGCGCCCACCACCAGTCCGCCGTCCGCGGGAATTCCTTGGACATTGCTGGTGACCCGGCGGACGGTCCCCGGGACGGCGGCGTTGAGCAGCCGCAGCAGGTCCACGCGGGAGATGCCGAACATGCCTCCCGCATTGACAGTGATCCAGGGCTTGCCCTGCGCGTCCCGCACCGACCCGCTGCCGATCACCGGACTGACCGCCTTCGCTTCGTCAAGGATGCCGAGCCGTGCCAGCGCGCGCTGGGCGTTGGGCCACATTCCCAGGGCGTTGCCCACGGTGGGCAGCTCCGGCCGCTTCTCGTAAACAGTCACCTGGAACTTGTCCGGGTCCAGGCACGAGGCCAGGGCCAGCCCTGCGATGCCGCCGCCCACAATCGAGATCGTTTCCATGGGCCCAATTTACTACTTTTGTAGTAGTCCGGGAAGATGCCCGTGCCCCCTGTTACTAGACTGGGGCCATGCCCGACCGCCGGACCCAGCTCCTCGACGCCGCCCTGGCAGTGGTGGCGGACAAGGGGATGAAGGGGCTGACCCACCGGGCGGTGGATGCGGCGGCAGAACTCGCCGAGGGAACCACCTCCAACTACTACCGGAGCCGGGCAACCCTCGTGGACGCGGTACTGGACCGGCTGCTGGAACTGGACGCCGGACTCCTGCGGGAACAGGGGGCGGCAGGTCCGCCACGGAACGTCGAGGAACTCGCCGGCCAACTGGCCGCCACGGTGGTGGCGCTGGCCAGGCAGTATGGGGGTATGAGCCGGGCACGGATGGCCTTCTCGCTGGACCGCCCCGAAGCCGTGACCGCCGGCCACCAGCTGTTGGTGGGAAACCTGGAACTGGCCCTCACCGCCATGGGCGTTGCGGATGCGGCAGCCCGCGCCAGGGATGTGGCGGACTACGGCGACGGCCTGCTGCTCCACCTGCTCACCGTCAGGCGGGACGAGCAGCCGGACGTGGCCGCCGTCGCCGCCACCATCCGGCGCCTGCTGGGCCCGTAGCTGCCCTAGCCGCGGCCCGGCCAGCCGGTGTACGCCTCGGCGAGGTAGGCCATGCCGTGGCGCGAAGAGACCACCGAGTTGAGCTCGCCGAGCTGGCGGGCGCGGGAGAAATCGTCTGCGTCGGCAGGGGTGTGGAGCATGGTGGTCATCCAGTAGGAGAACTGCTGGGCCTTCCAGACCCGCTCCAGCGCGCGGTCGCTGTACGACTCCAGCAGCCGGTCCGAACCGGAGTTGTAGTGGCTGTCCAGTCCCTCGAAAAGAACCTTGACGTCGTGGATGGCCAGGTTGAGGCCCTTGGCGCCGGTGGGCGGGACCGTGTGCGCGGCGTCGCCGGCGAGGAACAGGTTGCCATGGCGCATGGGAGTGTGGACGAAGCTGCGGAACGGCAGCACCATCTTCTCGATGACCGGGCCTTCCTTCAGCTCGAAGCCATTGCCGTTGACGCGGCCGCGGAACTCCGCCCAGATGCGGTCATCGTCCCACTCGGCCACGTTTTCCTTGGGGTCGCACTGGAAGTACATCCGCTGGACCGTCTCGGTCCTCTGGCTGATGAGCGCGAAGCCGTTGGCGGAGTTGGCGTAAATCAGTTCGTCCGAGCTGCGCGGCGCCTCGGCCAGGATGCCGAACCAGGCGAACGGGTACTCGTGGAAGTACCACTTGCGGCTGGCCTCGGGAATCTGGAACCGGCAGTGGCTGCGGGAACCGTCAGCACCCACCAGGAAGTCCGCCTGGATCTCATACTCAACACCGTCGGCATCGGTGAACCAGACCTTCGGCTTGCCCTCCAGGTCGTGGACGGAGGTGTCCGTGACGCTGTACCGGACATCGCCGCCGTCGTCCATCCTGCGTGCGGCAAGGTCCGTGAACACGTCCGTCTGCGGGTAAAGCCACACGGACTCGCCCACGAGGTCCTTGAAGTCGATCCGGTGGCTCTCGCCGTTGAAACGCAGTTCAATGCCGTCATGCCGGTCGCCGTGGGTCAGGACCCGGTCCGAAACACCGCTGTCCACCAGGAGGTTGACGGTGCCGTGCTCCAGGATCCCGGCGCGGACGGTGCGGGCGATCTCTTCGTGGCTGCGAACCTCGATCACCGTGGATTCGATGCCTGCCTTGGCCAGGAGGTGGGAGAGCATGAGCCCGGCCGGGCCGGCGCCCATGATGGCTACCTGGGTGGTGATGGTTTTCCGTGCCATGACTGCTTCTCGCTTCGTTGCGGGCCCGGGGGCCGGAGGATTGCTTGGCACCCAGTGTGGGCCACCTCCCGTGACCGGCGTTACAGTAATTCCGTTGAATGGTTCAGGAGTCCGCAAGGCGGCGGGCAATGCCCCGTGCCGCCGTCTGCAGCGCGGGCACCAGCGCCTGCAGCCGCATCTCTTGGAGCGGAACCACGACGCCGAGCGAGGCCACTGCGCGCTGGCGGCGGTTGAGGACGGGCACTGCAATGCCCCAGGTGTCCGGATCCACCACACCCTTCAGCTGGGCGAACCCCTGGTGCGACGTCTCGGCCAGGAGGGTGCGTACATCGCCACTGGTCAGCCTGCCTTCGGGATCGGAAAACTGGGCAAGGTAGCTGGCCTGGAGCCCTTTCTCCTGGTGCGCCATCAGCGACAGCCCGGCGGAGGAGATGTGGATGGGCATCCTGCCTGCCACCTGTGCACGGTTGGCCACCGAGCCCCGCCGCGAGAGCCGCTCCACGAACAAGGCGTCCCACCCGTCCAGCACCGCCAGGTTCACGTTCTGATTGAGGACGTGCTGGATGTCCTCCATGAACGGCATGGCCGCTTGCCGCAGTGCCAAAGCCGGGGATGCACGGTTTACCAGCTCCCAAAGCCGGAGGCCCGGCCGGACCATCCCGCCGGGTTCAGTCTCGAGCAGCCCGTGGCCGGCGAGCTGGCCCACCAGCCGGTGCGTGGTGGTCAGCGGCAGCCCGGCCCGTGTGGCCAGGTCGGAAAGCTGCAGGGCGCCCACGTCCTGCGGAAAGGCGGAGATCAGCCGGACTATCCGGTCCACCACCGAGTCCCCCGATTGTGAGTTCGCCACCGCCGCACCTTCCGTTCAATGGGAAGTCCAGCGTACCGCGGCGGGCCCCGGAAGGACCCGCGCCCCGGAAGGCCGGCCGGGGCTGGAAGGCGGTCAGGCCGGCGTCGTGCCCTGCCCTGGGCCCCGCCTGAGGCGGCGCCACGCCGCGGGAGCCAGCACCACGGCAATGCCCACGGCCGCGCCGATGACAGTTTCGATGATGCGGTCGCGCAGCAGCGCGGACGGCGAGGCGGGGACCACCAGGAGGGTGGAGATGAGGGCCAGGGGCGTCACGAAAACCTGGGCCAGCAGGTACTGGCGGATGATGAACATCTCCGCCCCGAACTGGCAAAGGGCCATCACCAGCACGGTCTGCCACGGCTCCAGGCCCAGCAGCAGGACCGCCGCCAGGACCAGCAAGCCAAGGACCGTGCCGACGATTCGCTGGACGCCGCGCCGGATCCGGTGCCGGGTGGTGTGGCCCACCAGGGGCACCACCGCGGCCACCATGGCCCAATAGTTGTGCCCGAACCCCAACTGCTGCCCGGCCCAGGTGGCCAGCGATCCCGCCAGGCCCGCCGCCACCAGGTAGCCGAGGCCTTCAAGCCAGGCGGTCCGCTTCTCCGCCGCCGTGCGCCGGATGCGGGGCGGCCACGCCCACGGGGTGCGGTGGCTGGGCAGGATCCGGGACGAAAAGCCGATCAGCAGGCACAGCACGGTGGTGAGGACCGCAACCAGCATGCCCTGCCACAGTGGCGGCTGGTTGGGGATGGAAGCGATGGCCGCGAACGCAAAGATGTGGAACAGGGACCCGCCCGGGCGCAGCCGCAGCCAGGAAATGGCCACGGAACAGCCGCCCGCCACCAGGGTGGTGGCCAGGACCAGGAGCCAGGTGGTGGCGGTGCGGTCAAGGCCCCACGCCGTTTCGATCCGGGCGGACAGGGCGGCCAGCAGCATCACCAGGAGCATCAGGAGACCGGCGCGCAGCTGCAGCGCGAAGCGGGCGGCGTGCGGTTCGCCGCGGCCGTAGATTCCGGTGAAGGCGCCGAAGGACGCGAAAATGGCCAGGTCCAGCCGGCCCAGGAGCACCAGGGTGATCAGCGGGACGAACACGCCGGTGGCGCAGCGGAGTGCGGGGTGGTGGTCCTTGTTGCCTGGACCAATGCTGAACATCTCAGCAAGCAACTTCACGTGGGCAGCGCCTTCCTGCGGTAACCGGTTGTCCTGATGGGCGGCCGGCCGCACTGACGTTCCTGGTAAATCGTACGGTGGAGGCCGCCGAACCCGCCCATTAAATTCCCTTGAATGGAATCGGCAGGCAACGCGGCAGAAACAGGTTCCACGAATGCTTGGGTCATGAAGCGCGCACCACGGGCCACGCCCGCCGCCGAACTGAGCTGCGAAGTCTGCGGCATGATGCCCGAGCCGCCCAAGGCCCGCCTGACCGCAGCCAACGTGGCCGTGATGCTGCCCATTGAGCTGCTGGTCCATGCCCTGGTGGTGGAAACCCACCTGCCGTATGTGGCGAAGGTACTGGTGCTCACGCTGACGGCCACCGTGCTGGTGATCTGGGTGGCCGAACCCTCCGCTGCCCGGATCCTGCGCGGCTGGCTGCACGCTCCGGCGCTGCGCCACCGGCGGAAGCTGGGAGCCGCGCCGGCTCTGTGGCGGGCGCGCACGGTCCTGCGGGACGAGCCGGGTTCGCTGGAGAAAATCACGGGCACCCTGGCCCGGAACGGCATCAACATCCTGGGCATCCACGTCCATCCGGTCCCGGGCGGCGTGCTGGATGAGTTTGTGCTGTCCGCCCCCGGAACCATGGGTGAGCGGGAGCTGCTGGAGGCATTGCACGACGGCGGCGGCAGCCGGGTGCACGCTTGGCCCACCACCGCGCTGGCCATGGCCGACGGCCAGACCCGGGCCCTCAGCCTCGCGGCGAGGATCGCCGACGCCCCGGACGAACTGCCCCTCGCCGTGGCCGAGCTGCTCGGCGCGCGGATTGTGCCGTCGTCTGGCGCTCCCCTGAAGATGCCCGACGACGGGCCCCACCTCAAGGTCCCCACGGCATGGCACGGGCCCCTCGTCTTCGCCCGGCCGGGCGAGCCCTTCACCCCTGCCGAATCGGCGCGCGCCCACCGGCTGGCCGAGCTCGCGGAGATCCTGGCTCACCGCCCTGCCGGATCTCCGGCAGCAGGCTGAGCCCCAAACCTCACGATCCGGCCGGGAGTTTTCCGGTCACAATTCGTTTGCAAGGCTTTTGCGGCCCTTTCTCAGCCAAAACCTTGACAGTGGCGGGAGTCACTTTTACCTTTGATTTTGGGATCCCAATTTGGGATCCCAAAAGTTATCCGGCCCCGCTCGATGCTCCGGATCATCCAGCGACTGCCCGCGCTGGCAGGCCACAACGGCCTGCCAAGTACGCACCCGCAACTTTGCATCCCGCCCATAAACTTCCCCGTGAAGGAGAAGCTGTGTCCATCCCCAATACCGATACAACGGAACTTCCTGCCGACCCGACAGCACCGAACGCCGAGCAACCCGGAAAGGGCGGCACGCAACGGCGCAGCGCCGTCCGCTGGCGGCTTTTCCTCCTGCTGCTGGTCCTGGTTTCAGTCAACTACATTGACCGTGGCTCCATTTCCGTGGCCCTGCCCATCATCCAAAAGGAATTCAACCTACCGCCCGAACTCGTGGGCCTGCTGCTGTCCGCTTTTTTCTGGACCTACGCCCTGATGCAGGTTCCCGTGGGCTGGCTGATCGACAAGTTCGGCCCCCGCAAGGTGATGACGGCTTCCTGCATCGGCTGGGGTGCTGCCACCGCAGCGTCCGGCATGGCAGGCGGCTTCCTGAGCATGTTCATCGCCCGGCTCGGCATCGGCGTGACCGAGGCGGGCGTCATGCCCGCCGGCGGCAAGCTCAACGCCATCTGGATGCACAAGTCCGAACGCGGCCGCGGCGCAACCATCCTCGACGCTGGAGCGCCCCTGGGTGCAGGGCTCGGCGGCATCATCATCGCCTTCCTCATTGCCTCCACCGGGAGCTGGCGCTGGTCCTTCGTCATCGCCGGTGCCGCCACCGTCCTCATGGGCCTCGCCGTGTGGTGGTACGTGCGGGACAATCCCCGCCAGCACAAGGGCGTCAACGATGCCGAGGCGGCCTACATTGAGGCTTCGCATGCCGCCGAGGACGCCGAGGCAGCCGTGGATGGCAGCCTGGGCAAGCGCGGCCTGCTTCCCTACCTGAAATTCCGTTCCTTCTGGGCCATGTGCCTGGGTTGGCTGGGATTCAACGGGGTGTTCTACGGCCTGCTGACCTGGGGCCCGCTGTACCTGGCCCAGGCGAAGGGGTTTGACCTGAAGACCATCGGCTGGTCCACGCTGGTGATTTTCGGCGCGGGGTTCGTCGGCGAGATCATCGGCGGCACCATCGCCGACAAGTGGCGCGCCTCCGGTGCTTCAGCCAACCTGGTGATGCGGACCCTCCTGGGCATCTCGAGCGCGGTAGTCATTGGCGGGCTGGTGGGCGTGACGGTGGTCCCCGACGCCACCACGGCCGTGGTCCTGCTCTCGCTGGTCCTGTTCTTCCTCCGCTGGGTGGGCCTGTTCTGGAGCATTCCCTCCATCCTGGGCGGCCGCACCAATGCCGGCGTCCTGGGCGGAGCCATGAACCTCAGCGGCAACATCTCGGGCTTCGTTACCCCCATCGTGGTGGGCCTGATTGTCGGAGCCACCGGTTCCTACACCTGGGCGCTGCTGTACTTCGTGGGTTCCGCGGTGATCATGGGCGTCTCAGTCCTCACCCTGAACTACAACAAGCGGCTTCCTGTCTAAGCTGACCCTCGCAGGGAAACTTGCAACCGACGCCCCCGCAGCCGGGAGCAGTGCCGAACAAGATCCGAATGGAGCATCATGCTGACCGCAGAAGAGACCCAGGACAAGGACCGCCCCCTTCGCGAGACTGTCCGGGACACCCTCCGCACCCGGATTTTCGAAGGACACTACGCTCCCGGCACACGGTTGGTGGAACGGGACCTGGCCGCCGAGTTCTCCGTATCCCGGCTGCCGGTCCGTGAGGCCCTGCGCATGCTCCGCCAGGAAGGCCTCATCAGTGACCGCGGTGCCCGCGGGGCTGAGGTGAGCAGCCTCAGCCCCAAGGACGTGGAGGACCTCTTCGACGTCCGGCAGTCCCTTGAGGTGCTGGCCTGCCGGCTCGCAGCCAGGCGCGCCACCAAGCAGGACCTCGCCTACCTCAAGGGACTGCTGGATGACGCGGAAGCCTTCCTGGCCAAGGGCTCTGTGATGGAGGCGCACCGCTCCAACAGCGAATTCCACGACGCCATCACCGGCATTGCGGACAACAACTTCCTCAAGTCCGCCCTGGAACCCCTCCAGGGGCGCATGCACTGGCTGTTCCGGCACGTCAGCGACCTGCCCGAGCTCATCCGCGAACACCGTGAGCTGTACTCCGCCATCGCCAGCGGCGATCCGGACAAGGCAGCCGTCCAGTCCGCATCCCACATTGGAAAGTACCGGGACCAGTTTCCCGAGGACTTCCAGAAGACCGAACCAGAATTCCACCGGAAGAGAAAATGAAACTCCTGGTCATCAACCCCAACATCAGCGCCGATGTCACGGCACTGATCGAGTCCGAGGCACTCCGTTCCTCCTCCCCCGGCACCGAACTGCTGGTGCGGACAGCGGCCCACGGCGTCGAATACATCGAGACCCGCTTCGAATCCCTCATCGCCGCGGGCGCGGTGGCTGAAATCATCGCCGAACACACCGGCCCCGGCGCCGACCCGGTGGACGCGGTGGTGGTTGCAGCGTTCGGTGACCCCGGGATGCCGGCCCTCAAGGAACTGGCGGACATTCCCGTCATCGGCATCACCGAAGCCGCGCTGTGCGCAGCGGCACTGCAGGGCCACCGCTTCTCCATCATCGCCATCTCGGACCGGATCAAGCCCTGGTACCGCGAGTGTGTGGAGCGGTTCGGCCTGGCCGGCCGGCTGGCGTCCATCCGCTCCATCAACGAGTCCCTCGGCAGCATAGCCGCCGTCCAGGACGACTTCCGGGAAACCCTGCTGGCACTGAGCCGGCAGGCCGTGGCCGAGGACGGCGCCGACGTCGTCATTCTTGCCGGGGCCCCGCTGGCCGGGCTGGCCCGCGAACTCAAGGGCCAGATACCGGTCCCCGTGGTTGACGGCATCTCCGCCGGCATCCGCATGGCAGAAGCAGTGGCCGGCCTGCAGTCCGGAACCCACCGTGCAGGCGCCTTCGCACCGCCCCCGGCCAAGGACCGCAAGGGACTCTCCGGCACCCTGGACGCGGCCCTCGCCGCCCGCCAGCAGCATGCCGGCACGGCGCAGCCCACCGCCTGAGCCACACGACCCAAACCTAAGGAGGACACCGATGTCCCACCAGCCAGAACTTGTCATAGCCAACGCCACCGTGGTCAACAGCGACGGCCGCCAGGAAGCCCACATCGTGGTTTCCGGGGGCCGGATCGCAGCCCTTGTGGACGCCGCCCAACCCATCCCGGCGGCGGACCGCACCATCGACGCGGCGGGCAGGCTGGTGATCCCCGGCGGCGTGGACGGCCACTGCCACGTAGCGCAGGTGACCGGACGCTTCCGCACCCTGGACGACTACCGCACCACGTCTACCGCAGCCCTCTGGGGCGGCACCACCACCATCATCGACTTCGGCATCCCCCGCGACGCCCAGGAAACCCCGCTCGCGGCGGTCCTGCACAAAAAGGAACTCGCCACGCAGTCACGCTGCGACGTGGCCCTCCACGGCGCCGTGGTCACCTGGGACGAAACCGTCCCCTGGCAGCTCGAGCAGCTCGCAGCGGAGGGGGTCCGCTCCGTGAAGATGTACACCACCAACCGCGGCACCACCATGGCCGACGGCAACACCATCCTGAAAGTCATGCGCGAAATGGTGCGCCTGGACGGGCTGGCCTACATCCACGCCGAGCACGACCCCATCATTGCCGACTGCACCGAACAGCACGCCCAGGACGGCCGGATCGGCATCGAACACCTGCACAGGACCCGGCCCGAACTGGCCGAGGAGATCTCCGTAAAGGAGACCCTGGCCATGGCCGAGTACACGGGGGCGCCGGTGTACTTTGTCCACCAGTCCACGCCGGGGGCCGTGGACCTCGTGTCGCAGGCACGCGAACGCGGCCTGGAAGCCTACTCGGAGACGTGCCCGCACTACGTCACCCTCGATGACTCCGTGTACGCCTCCAGCTTTCCGGAGTGGTTCGCCTGCTGCCCGCCCATGCGCAGCGCGGAAACCGTGGCAGCCCTCAAGGAGCGGCTGGTCTCCGGCGCCATCCACACCATGGCCTCCGACCATTCCTGCTACGACCTGTCCCAAAAGCGCGAGCGCACCGATGACGTGCGCGCCATGCCGCACGGACTGCCGGGAGTGGAAACGCGGATGCCTGTCACGTTCACCGCAATGACGTCCGGCGGCGCCACGGTGGAACAGTTCGTCAGCGCCTTCTCATCGGAACCCGCCCGGATCAACGCCGTTCCCGGCAAGGGCCGCATTGCCGAGGGGTTCGACGCCGACCTGGTGGTGTTCGACCCCGCTGAGGAACGCGCGGTGAACGGCGCCGCCCTGCATATGGGTTCGGACTTCTCGCCTTTCGACGGGCAGGCACTCACGGGCTGGCCCGCCGTCGTGGTTTCCAACGGCCGGGTGGTCCTGGACGCGGACGGCTTCCACGATCCGGGCGCCGCGGGCCGCTTCATCAACCGCAACGGCTTCCGGCAGCATCAGTCCGCCGTCAAGGAATCCGCCGCCCCACTCCCCGCCGCTCTCTAGGAGTTTCCATGCCCGCAACCATCCGCCCCCGCAGGATCGGCATGATCGTGCCGTCTTCCAACACCTGCCTGGAACCGCAGACCTACCGGATCCTGGGCGCCCGCACCGACGTCACCGTGCACTTCACCCGGATCCCGGTCACCCGCATCGCACTGGACGATTCCTCCAACAGGCAGTTCGACCCCGCAGTCATGCAGGACGCAGCACGGCTGCTGGCGACGGCGGACGTGGACGTGATTGCCTGGAACGGCACCTCCGGTTCCTGGCTGGGTTCGGCGCACGACCAGGAACTGGCCGACGGGATCACCGGCGCCACCGGCATACCCGCCACCACGTCAACCCTTGCCTACTTCGAGGCCTTCCGGACCTTCGGGACCGAACGGATCGGCCTCTTCACGCCCTACACGGAGGACGTGAACCACCAGGTCATCGCGTCCTACGAACGGGAAGGCATCAAGACCATGGACCACAGGGCGCTGGGCCTGAGCGACAACGAGTCCTTTGCCCGGGTCACCGACGACGAGATGCGCCCGGGGTCCCGGGAGCTCGCAGCCGCGGCCCCCGACGCCCTGGTGTACCTGTGCACCAACCTGTACGGGGCCAACATCACCGCGGAAATCGAGGAGACCACCGGGGTGCCGGTGCTGGACTCCGTGGCGGTGACGCTCTGGCACGCCCTGAAACTCGCGGGCGCGCCGCTGCTGGAACCGCGCTGGGGCCGGCTGCTGGCGTAGGCGGTGACGGCTACATCCGGAGGGTGAGGGCGCCCGGCTCCATGGTCATCAGGACATGCTTGCCCTCGCCCTCGTGGTCGCCGTCCAGCTGGTAGTTGTCCGCGTGTTCCAGGGTGATTTCCACGGCCTTGCCCTGGAAGTACTCGACGGCCGTGTCCCGGTTCCGGCCCTTGCCGAGGATCCCTGCCAGCACGGAGAGCCAACCCAGCTTTCCGTGGTGCGGGGCCAGCACGGCAATGTCCAGCAGCCCGTCGTCCACCTTGGCATCGGGGAAGATTTCCAGGCCGCCCTGGACCTTGCCGCAGTTGCCCACCATCACGCTGCGGACGCCGCGGTGCACCACCGTCTCGCCATCGATCACCACGGTGGCCTTCACCGGCTTGCCGGGCAGGTTGCGGATTCCGGCGTCCACGTACGCCAGCCAGCCCACTTTGTCCTTCAGGTCCTCGTTGGTGTCCGCCATGATGGTGGCGTCATAGCCCACGCCGGCCATCACCAGGAAGAGCTGTTCCTTGTCCGGATCGTTGCGCTTGGCACGGACCACGTCGATCTTGCGCTCGGTGCCGCTGAGGGCCCCGGCCATGGCGCCGTCGTAATCCGTGACGTCCATGCCCAGGTTGCGGGCCAGCAGGTTTCCGGTGCCCAAAGGAAGGAGGCCCATGGGGACGTCCCCGCCCGCCAGGACCTCGGCCACGCACCTGACGGTGCCGTCTCCCCCGGCGGCGATGACGATGTCCGCTCCCTGCTCCAGGGCTTCCTTCGCCTGGCCCACACCCGGGTCCTCCTTGGTGGTTTCCAGCCAGATGGCTTCACCCCAGCCGTTTTCCACGCAGTGCTTGGCCACCAGGCCGCGCACATCGAACTCCACCGGCTTGGCCGGATTGACGATGATGGCGGCGCGTTTGGGGGAAGTGGAGCTGTTGGCAGTCATGGCGTCCTTCAGTGGCGGAATGGAAAGCAAGCTTCTGAGAGAAGAGTAACCTGCCCGCCGCAGCCTCCCGGCCAAGTCCGGCTAGAGGGCCTTGACCGCCCCCAGCACCTGGGCGAGCGATTCCTTGGCATCCCCGAAAAGCAGGGAGGTCTGCGGCTCGTACAGCAGTTCGTTTTCGATCCCGGCGAAGCCGGGGCGCATGGAGCGTTTGAGGAACACCACCTGGCGGGCGGCGGAGACCTCCAGGATGGGCATGCCGTAAATCGGTGAGCCGGAGGAGGTCTTGGCTGCGGGGTTCACCACGTCGTTGGCGCCCACCACCAGGGCCACATCCGCGGTCTTGAACTCGGGGTTGATCTCCACCATTTCCTTGAGCGACTCGTAGGGCACGTTGGCTTCGGCCAGGAGCACGTTCATGTGCCCGGGCATGCGGCCCGCCACAGGATGGATGGCAAAGTCCACCTCGATTCCACGGGCCTCCAGCGCCTGCGCCAGTTCCGCCGCCGTGTGCTGCCCCTGCGCCACCGCCAGCCCGTAGCCGGGGACGATGATCACCCGCTGCGCGTACCGCAGGAGCACCGCCACGTCCTCAGGCGTGGACGAGCGTACCGGGCGGTCGCTCACGGCGGTGGATCCCGCCGTCGAGCCTCCCCGGAATGCCCCGAACAGGATGCCCGCCACTCTGCGGCCCATCGCCGCCGCCATGGCGCGGGTCAGGATGGTGCCGGACGCTCCCACCAGGGTGCCGGCCACCACCAACAGCACGTTGCCCAGCACCAGGCCGGACGCCGCGACGGCCAAGCCCGTGAAGGCGTTCAGCAGCGAAATCACAATGGGCACGTCCGCGCCGCCCACCGGCAGCACCAGCAGGGCACCGGCCGCGAGGCCCAGGACCAGCAGCACCACCGCGAACGCCGTGGATCCGGTGATCACGACGGCGATGGCGGCCGCCACGGATGCCAGCAGTACCGCAGCCATCACCACGGGCAGGCCGGGAAACAGCACCGGCCGCGTGGTCATCAGTTCCTGCAGCTTGGCGAACGTGACCCCGGATCCGGCGAAGGAGACCGCACCCACGAGGAGGGTGAACACTATGGCCAGCCGCACCCAGGGACCGTCCGCGTGGGGCAGTTCCAGGAGTGCCACCAGCGCCGCAGCACCGCCGCCCACACCGTTGAACAGCGCCACCAGCTGGGGCATCTGCGTCATCTTCACGCGCCGTGCCACCGGCGCTGCCACCGCTGATCCCACGGCGATGGCGCCCAGGATCCAGGGAATGTTCTCGAGCCGGGCGGAGAGGAACACGGTGACGACGGCGATCAGGGCGCCGAGCGCGCCGATCAGGTTGCCGCGGCGGGCGGTCCGGGGGGAGCTGAGGCCGCGCAGGGCGAGGATGAAGAAGACCGCGGCGGCCAGATAGAGCAGGGCGGTCCAGGCGGGGTCGAGGATGCTCATTTGCCGTCCGCCTTTGGCGCGGGGCCGGACTGCGCGGGGCTCGTGCGCGGAATTTCCTTCTTCGCGTGGAACATGTGCAGCATCCGGTCCGTCACCACGAAGCCGCCCACCAGGTTCGCCGTGGCCAGGACGACGGCGAGCAGGGCCACCGCGAGCACCCACGGGTCCGTGGCCTGGCCGGCAACGATGATGGCACCCACCAGGATGATGCCGTGGATGGCGTTGGCGCCGGACATCAGCGGGGTGTGCAGGGTGCTGGAAACCTTGGATACCACCTCGAATCCCACGAAGACGGCCAGGACCGTGATGGTCAGCAGGCTCATGCCGTCCATCAGAGCACCCCTTCCTGCCGGGCCCGGGCTGTTTCACCGAGCAGCTCTGCGGTGGGCCGGTGCCGCACTTCGCCGGCGTGGGTAAAGCAGGCCCCCGCCACCACCTCGTCATCGAAGTCCAGGACGAGTCCCCCGTCCCGGACCATCAGCGCCAGGAGGTTGGCCACGTTCTTGGCATAGAGGCGGGAGGCATCGGACGCCATGGCGGAGGCCGGGTCCTTGAGCCCCACCAGGGTCACGTGGCCGGCACCGTCGGCGGTGGGGACGGCGATGTCCTCGCCGGGAACCGCTCCCTCGACGTTCCCGCCGGACTCCGCGGCGAGGTCGACGACGACCGATCCGGGCCGCATGCCCTTCACCATGTCCAGGGTCACCAGGAGCGGTGCGCGCCTGCCCGGCACGGCCGCCGTCGTGATCAAAACATCCGTTTGCGCGACGTGCGGCGCGAGCAGCTGCCGCTGCCGGGTGCCGGCGTCGGAACTGAGCTGGCGGGCGTAGCCGCCGGCAGCCTCAGCGGTTTCCAGGTCCAGGCGGATGAAGGTGCCGCCCATGGACGCGACCTCGTCCGCGGACGCGGGCCGGATGTCGTTGGCGGACACCCGGGCGCCAAGCCGTTTGGCCGTGCCGATCGCCTGCAGCCCGGCCACGCCGGCGCCGAGGACCAGGACCCGGGCCGGCGGGACCGTACCGGCGGCGGTCATGTAGAGGGGGAAGAACCTGGGCAGCCGGATGGCGGCCTCCAGCACGCAGCGGTACCCGGCCACCAGGGCCTGGGAGCTGAGCGCGTCCATGGACTGGGCGCGGGAGATGCGCGGCACCAGCTCAAGGGCGAAGGACGTGGCGCCCGCCTCCGCGAGCGCCTGCACGGTGGGCAGTTCGGACGACGGCGATGCGAGCCCCACGGTGACCGCTCCCCTTTTCAGTCCGGCGGCCGTGTGCGGGTCCAGGGGTCGGACGTGCGCCAGGATATCCACGGCACCGGTGTCCAGTTCAGGAACGACGGCGGCGCCGGCCTCCGTGTATTCGCGGTCCGGGTGCCCTGAAGCGTCGCCCGCGGCCGCCTCAATCAGGACGTCCAGGCCCATGCCCGTCAGCTGCTTCACCGTGTCCGGTGTGGCGGCCACGCGCCGTTCGCCGTCCCGGCGCTCCCGCGGAATGCCCAGTTTCACCCGCACGCTCCCTTCCTGCCGCGTCCGGCAGTCTTGCGGCAGCCGCTCTGCTGCGCACAGTTGGGTTGAGTCTAGAGCGCGGGCTGCTGCGGCGGGAGTAGTGTGGCGGGGACATTCCTGCAAACCGTTGTAAAAGGTTTGCGAAGCGGAGGAATCCGGCGCCGGGCAGGCGGACTTTCCTGAGGTGGCGCCGCACACCGGTCTTCCCGTGTGAGAATAAGCGCAACTCGCACATCGCACATATTGGGGGCATCTTGTCAGAGCGCGCAGATTTTGAGGCAACACCTGCCGGGGACGCTACGGGCCACGGGCCTGGCGCGCCGCAGTACGGCCAGCGGACGTCCGAGCCGTGGACTCCGCCTGAAAGCGCTTACGAGTTTGCCCTGCCGGCACCTTCGGCGAGGGAAGATGTGGTGCGCGGAACGGTTTACGCCCTGGCCGCCGCCCCGGTGGGCATCATCGCGTGGATGGTGCTGTGGAACATGGGATGGATGGCTTCCATTGTCGCCTTCGTCGCTGCCGCACTGGCCGCCCGGCTTTACGTGCTCGGGACGGGCGGCCCCATCAGACGCCGGGGCGCCTGGGTGGTCGCAGCCGTCACGCTCGTAACGGTCCTGCTGTCCTTCTGGGGCGGCATGCTCCTGGACGCCGCGAAGTACCTTGGCGGCGGTTCACCGTTGGCGATGCTCGTGGACCCCGGGACGTGGGACTTCCTGATGTTCAACGTCACCACCAACCGCGAGCTGATTGACGCCTACGCTGGCGACTTCCTGGTTGCCTTGCTGTTCAGCGCCTTGGGCTGCTTCTTCACGCTGCGCCGGCTGTTCGCCCAGACCAAGGGCAGCTGACCTCCCGGGGACGGGTCAGCCGCGGGCGGTGAGGTCTGCGGAGATGAGCTTGGCGGTGGCCGTGATCTCCTGCGCCACCGAGGCCAGGTAGGCTTCCGGGTCCTCCCGGGCTGCCACCGACTGGGCCTGCAGCGACACGTTGACCGCCGCCACCACCTTGGCTCCGTCAAACACCGGTGCCGCCACGGACATCAGGCCAGGTTCCAGTTCCTGGTCCAGGAGGCACCAGCCCTGCGCCCGGACGGTCTCCAGCACGGCCAGCAGCTCCGGGACCGTCCCCAGGGCCCGGGGCGTGAGCGGCCTGATGTCCGCTGCGGCCAGGTATTCCTCGAGGGCCGGGGCCGGCAGGTTGGCCAGGAGCACCCGTCCCATGGAGGTGGCGTAGGCAGGGAAGCGGGTACCCACGGTGATGCCGACGGTCATGATCCGGCGCGTGGTCACCCGGGCGATGTAGGCGATGTCCACGCCGTCCAGGACAGCGGCCGACGTCGACTCCCCCAGTTTCAGGGACAGCTCTTCCAGGTGCGGCTGGGCCAGCTGCGGCAGGGACAGCCCGGACAGGTAGGCGTAGCCGAGCTGGAGGACCTTGGCCGTGAGGGCAAACGTCTTCCCGTCCGTCCGGACGTATCCCAGCTCCACCAGGGTGTGCAGGAACCGCCGCGCCGTGGCCCGGGTCAGGCCGGTTTGGCCCGCCACTTCGCTGAGGGTCATGACGGGCCGGTCGGCGTCGAAGGCCCTGATCACGGCCAGCCCGCGGGCCAGCGACTGGACGTACTGGTCGCTTGCCTGCGGTGGCTGGGTGTCCGTGCGGACGGCGTCGGTCATGGTTACCAATCCTAGGGTGCGCCCGGGTCCCGGCGTCCGGCGGCGGGCGCGGCTTTGAGGGGGATGGGGAGCAGTTCCTGGAGTTCTTCGAGGGTGGTGCCGAAGGTTTCGCGGACGGTGACGCCGTCGGGGCCGGTGAGGAAGACGGCTTTGTCGGTGTAGACGCGGGTGACGCAGCCGACGCCGGTGAGCGGGTAGGTGCAGGACTCCACGATCTTCGACGCGCCTTCGCGGGTCAGGAGGGTCATCATCACGAAGACGTCCTTGGCGCCGGTGGCGAGGTCCATGGCACCGCCGACGGCGGGAATCGCCCCGGGTGCCCCGGTGTGCCAGTTCGCGAGGTCACCGGTGGCGGAGACCTGGAACGCGCCCAGGACACAGATGTCCAGGTGCCCGCCGCGCATGATCGCGAACGAGTCGGCGTGGTGGAAGTACGAGGCGCCGGGGAGTTCGGTGACGGGGATCTTGCCGGCGTTGATCAGGTCGCCGTCGATCTCGTCCCCAACGGCTGCGGGGCCCATGCCGAGCATCCCGTTCTCGGTATGCAGGGTGATGTTCTGTTCCTCGGTGAGGTAGTTCGACACCAGGGTGGGCTGGCCGATGCCGAGGTTCACGAAGGATCCCGGGGCGATGTCCTTGGCCACCAGCCGGGCGAGGTCGTCCCGGCCCAGCGGGGTCTCGGAGGTCTGGAGGGACGTTTCGTTGGACTGCACGCTCATGTCAGGCCACCTTTTCTGCTGTGCTTGCTGCCACGCGGACAACGCTGTTGACGTAAATCCCGGGAGTGACGATGTTTTCCGGGTCCAGCCCGCCGGTTGGCACGATCTCGGAGACCTGGACGATGGTGTGCTTCGCGGCGGCGGCCATGATGGGGCCGAAGTTCCGGGCGGTCTTGCGGTACACCAGGTTGCCCTTCCCGTCCGCCTTCAACGCCTTGATCAGGGCGACGTCGGCGTGGATGGGTGTTTCGAAGACCTGCCCGCGGCCGTCGATGATCCGGGTTTCCTTGCCCTCAGCCAGCATGGTGCCATAGCCCGTGGGCGTAAAGAACCCGCCGATCCCGGCCCCCGCGGCCCGGATCCGTTCGGCCAGGTTGCCCTGCGGCACCAGCTCGAGTTCGATCTCCCCGGCCTTGTACTTGGCGTCGAAGTGCCAGGAATCGGACTGCCTTGGGAAGGAGCAGATCATCTTCCGCACCCGGCCTTCCTTGATCAGCAGGGCCAGGCCCTGGTCGCCCTGCCCGGCGTTGTTGTTCACCACCGTCAGGCCCGTCGCGCCGCATTCGAGGAGCGCGTCGATCAGTTCGAACGGCTGCCCGGCATTCCCGAACCCGCCGATCATCACGGTGGAGCCGTCCTGGATCCCGGCCACGGCCTCCCGGACCGAATCAACAAAATTCAGCATGTGCCTAAGCCTTTCCAGCGGTGACGTTTTCGAGGACGACGGCGAGGCCCTGGCCCACGCCGATGCAGATCGCGGCAACACCCCAGCGCTCCCCGGAGGCCTGCAGGGACCGGGCCAGGGTGCCCAGGATCCGGGTGCCGGAGGCGCCGAGCGGGTGGCCCATCGCGATCGCCCCGCCGTGCCGGTTCACAATCGACGGGTCGATGCCCCAGGCATTGATGCAGGCCAGGGACTGCGCGGCGAACGCTTCGTTAAGTTCGACGGCGCCCACCTGGTCCCAGCCGATCCCCGCCTTTGCGAGGGCCTTGTTCGCTGCCTCCACGGGTGCGTACCCGAAGAACTGCGGATCATTGCCGTGCGCACCGCGCCCGGCGATCCTCGCCAGCGGGTCCAGGCCCAGCAGCCCCACGGCAGCTTCACTGCCCACCCAGGCCGCGGAGGCGCCGTCGGACAACGGCGACGCGTTCCCCGCCGTCACCGTGCCGCCCTCGGCACGGAACACCGTCTTCAGGCCGGCGAGCTTCTCGGCGGACGAACCGGCACGGATGCCCTCGTCCCGCACCAGGTCCGTGCCGGGCACCGGGGCGACGAGGTTGTCGTAAAACCCCTCATCCCACGCCGCGGCGGACAGATTGTGGGAGGCGGCGGCGAACTCGTCCTGCGCCTCCCGTGTCACGCCATACTTTTCGCGGAGCCGCTCGGTGGCCTCGCCGAGGGAAATGGTCCACTCCTTCGGCATGGCCTTGTTCACCAGCCGCCAGCCCAGCGTTGTAGACGCCAGGGTCATGTCCCCGGCCGGGTACGGCTTCTCCGTCTTCGGCAGCACCCACGGCGCGCGGGACATCGACTCCGCCCCACCCACCAGGACCAGGTCGGCGTCGCCGGCGTTGACCTGCCGGGACGCGATGATCGCAGCGTCCAGCGACGACCCGCACAACCGGTTCACCGTGGTCCCCGGAATCGAGACCGGCAAGCCCGCCAACAGCGTGCCCATCCGGGCAATGTTGCGGTTCTCCTCGCCGGCACCGTTCGCGTTGCCGAACACCACCTCATCAATCCGCTCCGGATCAAGGCCCGGCGCCCGTTTCACGGATTCGCTGATCACATGCGCAGCCAAATCATCCGGACGGACCCCGGCAAGGCCGGAGCCGAACTTACCGAACGGAGTGCGCACCGCATCGTACACAAAAGCCTGGTTCATGGTTCCTCTGATTCTCTGGGACCCAACTGACTGGCAGTTGTTGTCGTTTTGGGGGCTCAAAACGACAACAACTGCGACCTAGTTGGGAGGGGTGGGGTTGGCGCCGGTGACCGCGGGGTCCTCGTGGATGGAGTCGAGGTCGCGGAACACCTGCTGGGCGGTTTTGAAGGCCGTGTTGGCGGACGGAACTCCGCAGTAGATGGCGGTCTGCAGCAGGATTTCCTTGATTTCGTCCCGGCTGAGGCCGTTCCGGAGGGCCGCCCGGATGTGCATCGCCAGTTCCTCCCAGTGGCCGTGGGCCACCATGGCGGTGATGGTGACGGCGGAGCGCATCTGCCGGGTCAGGCCGGGCCGCGTCCAGATGCCACCCCAGGCGATGCGGGTGATCATGTCCTGGAAGTCCTCGGTGAATCCGTCCTTGGCGGCGTTGGCCCGGTCCACGTGCTCGTCACTGAGGACTTCCCGCCGGACGGCCATGCCGCCGTCGTAAATGTCCTGGCTGGTAGCGCCGGGCTGGACCACGCCGTTGCGCGCCGGATCCGGCTGTCCGGGGCCGCTCACTTGGCTGCCACCTGTGATTCGGCCCAGCTGATCAGCCCGCGCATCAGCTCGGCCACGTGGGCCGGGGCTTCGGCAGGTGCCAGGTGGGCGACGCCTTCGAGGGTCACGGCCGTGGCGGTGCCGCCGCCGTCCATGATTCCCGTGGCGACTTCATCGGCCATCGCCGGCGTGGCGACGCCGTCCAGCGCACCGGCGATCACCTGGGTGGGAACGCGGATGCTGCCGAGTTCTGCCCGGACATCAAACGCTGCCAGCGCTTCGCAGCAGAACGCGTAGCTGAAGCGGTCAGCGTCACGCAGGGCGTGCAGGAGCCGGCTGCTCAGTTCCGGCTGGCTGTCCATGAATCCGGGGGCAAACCAGCGCTCAGCGGAGCCCTGGATCATCACCGGGGTGCCCTGGGTCCGGACGGTTTCGGCGCGTTCCAGCCAGCCTTCGGGCGTCCCGATCTTGGCCCCGCTGTTCTGCACGGACAGGCTTTTCAGCCGTGCCCCGTGCTTGATGCCCAGCTGCAGGCCCACCGCGCCGCCCAGGGAGACGCCGGCGTAGTGGAAATTTTCACCGGGGGCGATGGAGTCGGCCAGGTCCACCACGGCGTCCGCGAGGGCTGCGACGTCGAACGTTTCGGTGGCTGCGGGTGAGACGCCGTGGCCGGGCAGGTCCCAGGCCACTACGTCGTAGTCAGTGCCGAGCAGGGATGCGGCCCTGTTCCAGAGGATGGAGGAGGTGCCCAGGGACGGGCCCACCAGCAGGAGGGGGTGCTCGCCCAGGGGTCGTTGGGGGGACAACAGCGCTGCCTTCAGTGCCGGCTTAGCCACGGGAAGCTCCATTCGCGTCGGGAGGGGTAACAAATTCGGGAAAAGATGCCAGGATGCGGCCGGAGATTTCCGCGGCCTGGCCCAGATAGTTGGCGGGGTCCAGGAGTTCATCCAGCCGGGCATCGGGAACGACGGCGGCGGGGACGGCCTCACGGAACAGCTTGCGGTAGGTGCTGGCCTGCTCGGCGGGCGGCGCCTGGAGGGTCCGGTCCACCACGTCCTGCAGCTGCTGCTTGCCGCTGCGGCCGTCCTTGTCTCCCAGCAGGGGTGCCACCGCGGCGGCGACGCCCTCGGCCAGCAGCAGCGGGCCGGAGAGGTCGAGGTTGCGGCGCATGGCGTCGGGGAATACCTGCAGCCCTTCGGCGAGTTCGCGGAGGTGGCCGGCGGCGCCGAGGGCCAGGGCCAGCAGCTGGCGCAGGGCCGGCCACTCGGTGTGCCAGGCGCCGTCGGGGCGTTCGTCGTTGAAGTTGGCGGCGGCCACGTGCAGCTGGGCGGCCAGCTGGGGTGCCTGGAGCGCGGCGCTGCGGACCAGGACGGACAGCACGGGGTTCTGCTTCTGCGGCATGGCGGAGGACACTCCCCGGCCGGCGGCACGCGGCTCGGCGAGCTCAGCCACCTCGGGCCGGCTCAGGAACAGGACGTCGGCGGCGATCTTGCCGAAGGCGTCCAGCACGGAGGCCAGCGCGTGGCCCAGGGAGGTGATGGCCAGGCGGTTGGTGTGCCACGGAGCCGGGGCCGGAGCCAGGCCCAGTTGGGCAGCCAGGGCATCGGCAAGGGTGAACGGCGTGGCGGAGCTGCTTTCCGTCAGCACGGTTCCGGCAGCGAGCGTTCCCGCCGCACCACCGAACTGGACAGGGAACTTCAGGCCCTCCAGCTGCCGGCCTGCGGCGGCCACGCCCTGGAACCACTGGGCCGCTCGCAGCCCGAAGGTGAAGGGAAGCGAATGCTGCGTCAGGCTCCGGCCCACGCACAGCGTGTCCGCATGCTGCCCCGCAAGGTGCGCGAGCGCCGTCGTCGTCCCTTTCAGGTCCGCCAGCACCGCGTGGACGGTGTTGCGGGCCAGCAGCATCAAGGCCGTGTCCAGCACGTCCTGGCTGGTCAGCGAGCTGTGCACGGCTTTCCCGGCCCCAACCCCGGCGGTGTCCAGCGCCGCGACGTTTTTCCGGAGGTCCGCCAGCAGCGGGATCACGGGGTTGCCGCCGCCTTGGGCCCGGAGGGCAATGTCCGCCACGTCGTAGCGCCCTGCCTCGGCCGCGGAGGCAACGACGGCGGCGGACCCGGCAGGTGCCAGGCCGGCGTGTTCCAGCACGGCGGCCCAGCCCGATTCGACGGCGAGGATTGCCGCCAGCACGGCACGGTCGCCGGTGAGCGCCGCCACGAGGGGCGACGCCGAGACGGGACTGAGCAGGCCGGCGTCGCCTCCGTCCGCGAAGGGGTGCAGTTCTCCGGGGGCGGGGTGCGTCACTGGAAGTCCAGGAAAACCGTCTCGCCCTCGCCCTGGAGGCGGATGTCCCAGGTGAGGCCGCCATCAGGGTCGCGGCGGGCGATCAGCGTGCTGCGGCGCTCCGGATCCAGCGAGCTCAGCAGGGGGTCGTTGGCCAGGGCCTCAGTGTCCTCCGGCAGGTAGATGCGGGTGAAGAGCCGGTTGGTGAGGCCGCGGGCGAAGATGGCCACGGAAATAAACGGGGCCGAACCGGGCTTGGTGGGGCCGGGGTTCACGGTGGTGAAGGTGTAGACGCCGGAGTTGCCCACGGCGCCGCGGCCCCAGCCGGTAAACGTGTAGCCGTCCCGGACCAGCGAACCGGTGCGCTGGACCACGTTGCCTTCGGAGTCAGGCTGCCAGATTTCCAGGATGGCGTCCGGGATGGTCTGGCCGGCGCCGTCGTACACGGTGCCCTGCAGGCGGATGGATCCGGGCGAACCGGGGGCCAGCAGCTCGTTGTCCTTCTCGTACGGGAGCGCGTAGCCGTAGAACGGGCCCACCGTCTGGCCTGGGGTGGGAACGAGTTTGGTGGAGTTGCTCATGTGCGTGGTCCTCTGCCTATTCGTTGTCGTCGTCGCCGGCGGCACCCAGTGCCTCGTTTTCGGTCCAGGTCCGCTTGGCCCCGGTCAGGACGATGTCCCAGTTGTAGCCCAGGGCCCACTCGGGTTCAGTGAGGCTGTGGTCGTAGCTGGCCACCAGCCGGTCGCGGGCGCCCTGGTCCACGATGGTCTGGTAGATGGGGTCCAGCGGGAAGAGCTGGTCGCCGGGGAAGTACATCTGGGTGATGATGCGCTGCGTGAACTCGGTGCCGAACAGCGAGAAGTGGATGTGTGCCGGGCGCCAGGCGTTCAGGTGGTTCTTCCACGGGTAGGCGCCGGGCTTGATGGTGGTGAAGCGGTAGGAGCCGTCCGGGCCGGTGATGCAGCGGCCGATTCCCGTGAAGTTGGGGTCGATGGGCGCCGGGTGCTGGTCCCGCTTGTGGATGTAGCGGCCGGAGGCGTTCGCCTGCCAGATTTCCACGAGCTGCCCGGCCACCGGACGGCCGTCACCGTCCAGGACGCGGCCAGCCACGATGATCCGCTCACCCTGGGGCTCGCCGTTGTGCTGGATGGTCAGGTCCGATTCCAGTGCGTGCACGTCCTGGTGCCCGAACGCCGGTGAGTACAGCTCGATGGTTTCCGGGTCTGTGTGGTGCAGGCTCTTGGTGGGGTGGCGCAGGATGCTGCTCCGGTACGGCGGGTAGTCCAAACGGGGCTGGACCTCCGGCTGCGCGTCGTCCTTGAGCGCGCGCCGGTAGGCCTCGCCGATGGAGCTGATCTCGGCACTGAGGTCGGCCTGGGTTTCGATGGCCTTGTCCAGCGGCAGGTGGGCCGCCTTCGGCTCGGCGGGCGGTACGGACTCATCCGTTTCAGGCTGGGCGTGTGTCTCTTCCGGCACGTCCGGCTCCTTTCTGGGGGTGTTCTCTGGTGCGTTGTGTGGTCAGCGGTGCAGTGAGTCGTATTGGACGGCGTGGCGGACGGGCGCATTCGGGGCGCCGTAGCCGCTGTAGCCTCCGCGGCGTTCCACCATTTCGAAGAACACGCTGCCCACGGTGGCTGTGTAGAAGTGCAGGAACTCGCCGTCCGCGTCCCGGTCGTACAGGAGGTTGAGCTCCCGGAGCGTGGCCAGGAAGCCGGGGGCGAGGTCGAACCGGGCGTCCAGGTCCTCGTAGTAGTTGGCGGGGATCTCAAGGAAGTCCAGGCCGCGGGACCGGGCGGCCCGTGCCGCCGCCACGAGGTCGTCCACCGCGAAGGCGATGTGCTCCTGGTAGGTCTTCGGGGCGTGGCCCTGCTGCACGGGGGCGAGATTCAGCACCAGCCGGACGGCGCCGTCGGCCGTTTCCATGACCTGGGAGCGGACCAGGCCGCTGGGGCTGGGGACCTCCGCGAACGGCTGCGGTTCCAGGGCGAGAGCGCTGGTGTAGAAAAGCACGGCTTCGTCGAAGTGCTGCCACGGCTGGGCCAGGTTCACGTGGTCGATCACCGCATTCAGCGCGGACCGTGCGTGTTCGAGCCCTTCGCCGAATTCGTGGGTCCACGCGGCGGTGCCGTCCGGGCTGCCCTGGCAGAGGAAGATCTCGGTGGAATCCGGGGCGGAGATTCCTTGGAAGACTTCCTCGTCGGCCTGGACCTTGCGGGCCACCACCGGTGCCTTGAGCTGCTGGGCCCGGGCTGAGGCAATCACGGGGGAATCGACGTCGAACCCCAGGGCCGCGATGGACGGCTCGGCGTGCGAGGCAGCCTGCTCGTTGATGATGACCCGAGCCTGCCCCATGGTCCACAGCTGGACATCTTTGGTGCGGTGCCGGCCTTCGAATCCGAAGCCAAGCTGGCCCAGGAGCCTCTCCAGCTGGGCGGTATCGTCCGCCTTCACCTCGGCGAAGTTGAAGCCGGCGGGTTCGTTCACCTTGGGGAGCGTGGCCAGTTCCATGGGATAACGACGCCGGTGGGCGGCGCCGCCTGCCGCCGCACCGTCCGTGCCGGTCCCGGCGTTGTCCCCGAGCCACTTGGCGCTCTGTTCCTCCAGCCAGATGAGCGAGCGCATGGCATCGACGGCCGTCCGCTCCACATCGGACTGCCGGAAAACGTCATTGAAGACCTCCAGCGACACCGGGCCGGTGTAGCCGGCGCGGACCACGTGGCCCATGAACTTGGCGAGCTCGAACTGCCCTTCGCCCGGAAAGACACGGTAGTGGCGGCTCCAGGACAGGACGTCCATGGACAGTTTGGGGGCGTCAGCCACCTGGACGAAGAAGATCTTCTCCGGGTTGATCTGTTCGATCGGTGCGGTGTCCCAGTCACGGGACAGGATGTGGAAGGAGTCCAGGCAGGTGCCCAGGTTGGGGTGGTCCACCATCTCCACCAGGCGGTAGGCGTGTTCGTAGTCGTTGACGTACTTGCCCCAGGCCAGCGCCTCGTAGGCCACCTTGACGCCGTGGTCCCCGGCCAGGCCGGCCAGCTGCGCCAGCTGTTCTGCCCGGACGCCGTCGTCATCGATCGTTGCGGTGGCAACGTTGGAGCACACCAGGATGGTGTCCATGCCCAGGCGGGACATCAGCTTGAACTTGGCCTCGGCGCGGCGGAGGTTGGCCTTGAGCAGGTCCGGGGTGACGCCGTCGAAATCCCGGAACGGCTGGTAAAGGTCCAGGCCCAGCCCCAGGTCAGCGGCCATTTTCCGCACGTCTTCGGGGCTCAGCGGTGAGGTGACCAGGTCCTGTTCGAAGATTTCGATGCCGTCGAAGCCCGCAATGGCGCAGGCCTGCATCTTTTCCTTCAAGGTGCCGGAAAGGCAGACGGTGGCGATACCAGTACGCATCAGGCAGCCACCTCCTCGGCGGCCACAAGCTCAAGGAAGTGGCTGCGCATCCGCTCCGGGTCGGCGTCGAGGCCGGTGAAGATCCGGAAGGCGTCGGCAGCCTGGCCCACGGCCATACGGCCGCCGTCCAGGACCTCGCAGCCCTTGGCGCGGGCGCCGCGGACCAGCTCGGTCTCGATGGGCCGGTAGACAATGTCAGCCACCCAGTGCCTGGGCTCGAGCAGCTGCAGGTCCAGCGGAACGCCGGGGTGCGCGGCCATGCCCACCGGGGTGCAGTGCACCAGGCCGTCGGCCAGGGGCATGAGCTGCGGCAGCTCCGCCGTGGTGCGTGCCGTGACGGTGCTGTCAGGGAAAAAGCCGGACAATTCCGCTGCGCGTGCGGCCGCCCGTTCGGGATCCATGTCCACCAGGTCCAGCACAGTCACGCCCGCGCTGAGCAGGGCGTACGCGACGGCGGACCCGGCACCTCCCGCGCCGAGCTGCACCACACGGTCCAACCGGGCGCCGGGGAGACCCGAGGCGAGGGCTGCGGCGAAGCCGGAGAAGTCGGTGTTGTGGCCGATGAAGCGGCCGTCCCGGATGACCACGGTGTTGACGGCACCGAGCCGGCGGGCATCAGGGCTCACCTCATCCAGGTGCTGCAGGACCAGCTGCTTGCAGGGATGCGTGATGTTCAGGCCATTGAAGCCCAGCGTGCGGGCGCTCCGGAGGACCTCGCCCACGGAGTCCCCCGCCAGGCCAAGTTCGAGGAGGTCAATGGGGCGGTACAGGTAGCGCAGGCCCTGCACGTCACCTTCCCGTTCGTGCATGGGCGGGGTGAGCGATGGCGTCACGCCATCTCCAACCAGTCCCACCAGGTAGGACTCAGTTCGTTGGCTCATCCGTGCAGCTCCTTTGGTAACGGCACCGGGCCGCGGGGCGGCACGCCGGTGACAGGGATTACAGTACAGCAATTGTTCATTCTGCGCACTAGTGTTCGACTAGCGAACACTTAGGGTGGGGCTACCTTTGCGGAAGCCGCGCGGCCAGCTCAGCCGCAGCATCCTGCAGGAGCAATACATGCGCCTTCAGCTCGTCCAGGGTCATGCGGAAGACCGGAGCCGCCGTCGCCAGCGACGCAAAGGCGTGCCCCTGGCTGTTGAGCAGCGGGACCGCGACGGCACGCATGCCGATCTCGTTTTCCTCGTCCATCACGGCGTAGCCCTGGCGGCGCACCTGCTCGATCTCGCGGCGGAAGTCATCGCGGTCTGTGATGGACTTTTCCGTCAGCGGCTCGAGCGGCAGCTCGGCGAGGAGGTTTTCGCGCTCGGCGTCCTCAGCAAAGGCCACCAGCGCCTTGCCGACGGCGGTGGCGGACAGCGAGCCCAGGTGGCCGGGGTCGCTGGTCACCCGGAACATCTGCGGGCCGTCCACCTTGTTGACCGTCAGGTGGTGATGGCCGTCGCGGACGCTGAGGATGGTGGCCTCGCCGGTCTGCTCCGTGACCCGGCGAAGGACCGGCAGGGCGGCTCCGGCGAAACCATGATGATTGGACACGCGCTGGCCCAGCTGGAAGATCCGCAGGCCCAGGTGGTAGCGCCTGCCATCCGGCTCATAGTCCACGAAACCGTCGCGGGCGAGCGAGCCGAGGAGCCTGTAGGTGGTACTGAAGGGCAGCTCCGCGCGCCGCGAAATCTCCGCTGCGCTGGCACCGCGCGGCTCTTCGCCCAGGAGCACCAACAGGCCAAGGGCCTTGCCCACCATGTCGGTCCGTTCGGCGCCCTTCCGGTCGGCACCCTTGGCCGCATCCGGGGAATCACCCTGCACGTCAGGAATGGCAGGGCCACCCCCTCCCGTCGGATCATCCTGGACACCATCGGCCATTGTGGCTTGATTCACACTCATACGTCGATGTTGCCACAATGTGAGAGCTATTTCTAGATGGTGATTATTTTCTTGACAAGTGACAGCCCTCACAGCCATCATTGCTGTATCGCACAAGTAGCTCTCACCATGTGGCTACTCGCTCGGGTCTTGAGAGGACTCCAGCCGCATCGCGCCCCGCCCGCACCCAGGCCGCGGCGGCTGCGACTCCTGAACCATCCGCGACAATGTCGTCACACAAAGGAACTCCATGAGCCAGACACTTCCTTCCGCCGGAGCGGGCACCGCCACGCATACCGGCACCCCCAAGAAAGCCGCACTCGCCAGCTTCCTGGGCAGCGCCGTCGAATACTACGACTTCTTCATCTTCGGCTCGGCGGCCGCACTGATCTTCCCCACGGTCTTCTTCCCCAGCGCTGACGCCAACGCGGCCATCATGTCCTTCGCCACCTTCGGCTTCGCGTACATTGCGCGGCCGGTGGGCGCCGTCATCCTGGGCCACTTCGGCGACAGGGTGGGCCGGCAGAAAGTCCTGATGTTCACCCTCGTCCTGATGGGCGCGTCCACGTTCCTCATCGGCTGCCTGCCGGACTTCAACACCGTGGGGTGGTGGGCTCCCGCACTGCTGGTGCTGGCCCGCCTCTGCCAGGGACTCTCCGCCGCCGGTGAGCAGGCCGGCGCATCCTCCATGACCCTGGAGCACGCCCCGGACAACCGCCGGTCCTTCTTCACGTCCTGGACCCTGACCGGTACCCAGGGCGGCCAAATCCTCGCAGCGCTGGTGTTCATCCCCGTCCTCGCCCTGCCGGACGAGATCAAGTACGGCATCGGCTGGCGCATCCCGTTCTGGCTCAGCGCAGTGGTGGTTGTGGTGGCGTTCTTCATCCGGCGCACCCTGCACGAGCCGCCCGCCTTCGCGGAAGCCCAGAAGTCCGCCCAGATCTCCAAGCTTCCCGTCGCCGACCTCCTCAAGGGCCACTGGCGCGATGTGCTCCGCGTGATCTGCTGTGCCTTCATCGCCGCCGTGTCCACCGTGTTCGGTACCCTCGCCATCAGCTACGCCAAGACCGTGGCCGGCGTGGACGGCACCACCACACTGTGGCTCGTAGTGGGCGCCAACCTGGTAGCCCTGGGCACCCAGCCACTCTTCGGCATGCTGGCAGACAAGATCGGCCGCAAGCCCGTCTACATCTACGGCGCCCTGGCCAGTGCGGTGCTCACCCCGCTGTTCCTGCTGAGCCTGGAATCCGGCAGCGTCCCGCTGATGTTCCTGGCCGCGATCGGCATGTTCTCCTGCGGTTACGCCGCCGCCAACGCCGTATGGCCGTCCTTCTACGCCGAAATGTTCAGCACCAGGGTCCGCTTCTCCGGCCTGGCCATCGGCACGCAGCTGGGCTTCCTGATGGCAGGGTTCGCTCCGGCCATCGTGGCCGCGATGGGTGGCATCAAGCCGGGCGGCTGGGTGCAGATCAGCATCTTCACCGCCGTCATCTGCGTCATCGCTGCTGTCTCGGCCATGACGGCCAAGGAATCCTACAAGACCCCCACCAAGCAGCTCGGCCTCAAGTAGGCGCCCGGCGCGTACACTCTTTCCCGGTTACCCACCGAACAAAGCCCGCCACCTCCCGCTAAGCCCGGAGGTGGCGGGCTTTTCCACGCTGTGGGCAGCGGCGGGGTGCCGGTAACTGGGCAGGAGCGCACGACGGCGGCCCGGCCGCGGGTGCCCTGCGGCAGCGGGGCCGGGCTCTGCAGAATCAAGGCTTGCCGGTCTCCAGCACGGAAGCCAGGTCAAAGTTCACCGGCTCCTCCAGCTGCGCGTACGTGCAGGACTCCGGATCCCGGTCCGGCCGCCAGCGGTTGAACTGGGCGGTGTGGCGGAACCTCTCGCCTTCCATGTGGTCGTAGCGGACCTCCACCACCAGGTCGGGCCGGAGCGGCACGAAGGACAGGTCCTTCCCGGCGCTCCAGCGGCTGCCCTCGGCGTTGCGGGGCGTCCGCTCCCCGTCCTCCTGCTTCGCCCAGGCCCATGGGTGGTTGTCGAAGTCGGTCACCAGCGGCTGCAGCTCCTGGAAAAGCTCCTGCCGGCGCTTCATCGGGAAGGCGCCGATCACGCCCACGCTCGCCAGGCCGCCGTCGTCCTTGTACAGGCCCAGGAGCAGCGAGCCGATGACGTCCGGGCCGCTCTTGTGCAGCCGGTACCCGGCCACCACGCAGTCGGCGGTGCGTTCATGCTTGACCTTGAACATCGTCCGCTTGTCCGGCTGGTACGTTCCGTCCAGGCGTTTGGCCACCAAGCCGTCCAACCCTGCCCCTTCGAACTGCTCGAACCACTGGCTTGCCGTGTCCTTGTCCGTGGTGGCAGCGGTGAGGTGGACCGGAGCCTTGCTGGCCGCGAGCGCCTTTTCCAGGGCGGCCCGGCGTTCGGCGAAGGGCCTGCCGGTGTAGTCGTCACCGTCCAGGGCCAGGAGGTCGAAGGCCACGAAGGAGGCGGGCGTCTGCTCGGACAGGAGCTTCACCCGGCTGGCGGCGGGGTGGATGCGCTGCTGCAGGGTGTCGAAGTCCAGCCGGTCACCGGAGGCACCCACCAGGATGATTTCGCCGTCAACCACGCAGCGCTCCGGGAGGTTTTCCTTGAGTGCGGCCACGAGCTCGGGGAAGTAGCGGGTCATCGGTTTTTCGTTGCGGCTGCCGATCTCCAGCTCGTCTCCGTCGCGGAAGATGATGGACCGGAAGCCGTCCCATTTGGGTTCGTAGCTAAGGTCCCCGCCTTTCGGAATGCCGTCGATGCCGCTGACGGCCTTGGCAAGCATGGGCGGGACGGGCGGCATCACGGGAAGTTCCATGTGCCCATTCTTGCCCGGCAGGTGGCGGGGGCGGTACCCCCGGGACGCCCGGCGCGGCGCGGCCTTCGCCGGATTCAGCAGGCTCAGGCGGCCAGGAGCCAGACGATCAGGACCAGGACCGGGGCAGCCGCCGCCGTCGAAATGAGGATGGTCTCCCGCGCCACCGCCATGCCCCGGCCGTATCTGCTGGCGAAGAGGAACACGTTCTGTGCCGGCGGGAGCGCGGCCATGAGCACCACGCCCAGGAGCATGTGCGGTTCGAGGTTGAAGAGAAAGCGGCCCACGACGTAGGCCACCGCGGGCATCACTGCGGACTTCAGTGCGGTGGCGGTAAGGATTTCGGCTGTGTGGCCGCCGCTCCGGAGCATCCGCGTGCCGCGCAGCGACATCCCGAAGGCCAGCAGCACCACCGGCACCGCCGCACCGCCCAGCAGCGTCAGCGGCGCCATGACCGGTTCGGGCAGCTTCACGTGGAAGGCGGCCAGGACGGCTCCGAGGAGGGTGGCGATGATCATCGGGTTCCGGAAGGGCTGCGTCAGCATCAGCCGCGGCGAGAAGCGGCCTGCGGCGGAGAGGTCCAGGACGGTCAGGACCAGGGGTGCCAGCAGGAGCAGCTGGACCAGCAGCACCGGGGCCACCGGCGTGGCGTCACCCAGGGCGTACAGGGTGATGGGAATGCCGATGTTGTTGGCGTTGACGTAGGAACTGGCCATGGCACCCACGGCCGTGTCAGCCATGGGGCGGCGGAACCAGATACGGCTGGCGGCGACGTACAAGAGGGCGGTGATGGTGGCGGTGAGGAGGGCCAGCGGGACGTAGGCGGAGAACACCACGGAGATGTCGGATTTCAGCACCACGGTAAAGAGGAGCACCGGGTTGGTGATGAAGAAGGCGATCTTCGTCAGCGCGGAGACGGTGTGTTCGTCACCCAGTCCGCACCGCGCGGCCAGATAGCCCACCGCAATTACGGCGCCGATTACGGCCAGCCCCACCAGCACGCCGCCCATAGGGGTACTTCCTTTCCCGTCCGCGTTCCCGCACTGCGCAGGCCCAGCGGTATTACAAGTACCAAACTTATCGGTCAAGTACTGGTCCCCGTGCATCGCAAGCCCCTGTCCTCGACACAGAGCGGCCCATAAGGGTAGACGTTAACGATGGTTACGGTGCGTCCAGCGGAAGAGGGGGACCTGCCCGGCATCCTCGAGACCGACCGGCAAAACGGCCGGCTTCCTTCGGGGACCGCGGCCCTGGCCGCTGCGCTGGCAGACCCGGACCGGCTCGTGGTGGTCGCGGAATCCGCGGGAGAGGTGGTCGGGTGGGGCAAGACCCACTACTGGGACTATCGGGACGGCCCCGCACCCGCCGGCCACTACCTTGGCGGCGTGACGGTCCGGCCGTCACAGCGCCGCCGCGGCGTGGGTGCCGCCCTCACGGCGGCCCGGCTCCAGTGGATCTGGGACCGCACCCCGGATGCCTGGTACGTGGTCAATGCCGGAAACACTGCCTCGATCGGCATGCACAGCTCCTGGGGCTTCGTCGAAGTGGCCCGCGCTGCGCGGTTTCACACCACCACGTTCGACGGCGGCACGGGACTTCTCCTGCGCGCGCACCGGCCCGGGCGGGGACTCGCGCAGGAACCGGCCTCCCGTCGTCGTGCTTTGTGAAAAAATCAACCATGCGCGCCATGCAACACTCCAGCAAACTCCAGAACGTCCGGTACGAACTCCGCGGACCCATCCTCCAGGCAGCCAAGAACATGGAGGCCGAGGGGCACCGGATCCTGAAGATGAACCTGGGCGACACCGCGCCGTTCGGCCTGGAGACTCCCGAGTCCGTGGTGGTGGACATGATCCACCACCTGCGGGGCGCCCAGGGGTACAGCGATTCGAAGGGCATCTTCTCCGCACGGACAGCGATCTCGCAGTACTACCAGACCCGCGGCCTCATGAACATCGGCGTGGAGGACATCTTCATCGGCAACGGCGTCAGCGAGCTGATTTCCATGTGCCTGCAGGCGTTCATGGAGAACGGCGACGAGATCCTGGTGCCCGCACCGGACTACCCGCTCTGGACCGCCGCCGTGACACTGACCGGCGGCACCCCGGTCCACTACCTCTGCGACGAAGCCGACAACTGGTGGCCCAACATGGCCGACGTCGAAGCCAGGATCACCAGCCGCACCAAGGGCATCGTGATCATCAACCCGAACAACCCCACCGGCGCCGTCTACCCGCGCCGCATCCTGGAGCAGTTCGCCGACCTCGCCCGCAAGCACAACCTGGTGCTGTTCTCCGATGAGATTTACGAAAAGGTCCTCTACGGGGACGCCGTGCACATCCACACCGCGGCCGTGGCCGAGGACGTGTGCTGCCTGACGTTCAGTGGACTCTCCAAGGCCTACCGGATGCCCGGCTACCGGGCCGGCTGGGTGGCGGTCACCGGACCCCTCGCAGCAACCGCCGCCTACCGGGAAGGCCTGGAACTGCTCGCGTCCCTGCGGCTGTGCCCCAATGTCCCAGCCCAGCACGCCATCCAGACCTGCCTGGGCGGCTACCAAAGCATCGAAGCCCTGGTGCGGCCGGGTGGCCGGCTCCGTGAACAGCGCGACCTCGCCTATAAGCTGCTGACCGCCATCCCGGGCATCACCTGTGTCCCCGCGGCGGGGGCCATGTACCTGTTCCCGCGACTGGACCCGGAGCTGTACCCGATCGCCAGCGACGAGCAGTTCGTCATCGACCTGCTCAGGGACCAGAAGATCCTGGTGTCCCACGGCACGGCCTTCAACTGGCCCACGCCGGACCACTTCCGGTTCGTGATCCTCCCGTCCGTCCTGGACATCGAGGAAGCGGTCCGCCGGATTTCGACGTTCCTGGCGAGCTACCGCAACCGCGAAGCGGCGTAAAAACCCGGGGTCAGGAACGGCCCTTGGCCCCTGCGGCCTTGACCAGCCGTTCCGCCTCAGCCACGATAAGCCCCTGAACCGGCGGCGGGACGGCCGCCCCGCGCCGGCCGCTGCCCTCTTCCTCCCGGATGCCCACGGCCAAGGCGCTCATCAGGTCGGCATCCTCGGTGGTTGCCAGGTCACTGCCGATGAGCTGGACCAGCACCTTCAGGCCTGCGAGCCGGCGGTGCGGGTCACGGCCATCCAGGGCGGCATCAATAGCCCACTGCGCCCGCTTCCACCACTGGTCCCGCCTGTCCGCGCGGTCCCGCTGCCGGTAGGTCAGGTAGGCAACGAGGACGACGCCGAAGGTCGCCAGGGGCGCCAGCGACGCCGCCCCGAGCACCACAGCCCAGATCCCCTGCAGAATCTCCATGGCACCACCATAGGCGCGGCCCGGACATTTACAGGTCCGGCGCCAAGAACTAACCGGCAGCTAACCGCGGGGAAACGGGCACGCAACATTCGCAGCCCACACTGGTGAATGCAGGCAAGAGCCGGCACCAGCTCCAGCCAGGAGGCCCCGATGTTGAAGAAGGCGACCACGCATGTAACCAGAGTCCGCACTTTGGATCAGCTCCACCGCGGCGACGAAATCGAAGCCCGGCTGTCCGTGGGGCCCTCCTACGACGATGTGGTGATCCGCCGCGGCAGCGTCCAGGAAACAGCGCCAGGAATCGGCGTCGTCTGGATCATGGACCGGATCACGGGCCTCCGCAAAGCCGTCAATACGGACGAATGCACGGTCTGGCGCGTCGCCTGACCCGTTTCTTGACGCACGACGGCGGCACACCAGTGGCGCGGCATCGGGCGCAGTCAGTAAGGACTGCCCGAAGCCGCGGCAGGAACCGTCAGCCGCCGGCCACCGACTGGATCACCAGCACCTCCTGGCCCGGGGACACCTCGGTATCCAGCCCCTGCAGGCGCCGTACCTCGTCACCGTCCACGTAGACGTTCACGAAGCGGCGCAGCGCACCCGTTTCGTCCCGGAGCCGCCGGGCGAGCACAGCGAACCCGGCAGTGACCGAATCGAGGAGCTGCCCCACTGTTACCGGCCCGTCGGCGGGCGCAGTCAGTACGGACTGCCCGCCGGCCAGGGGCTGGAGGACGCTGGGTAGAACCACTGTAATGTCAGGCACCGGCCACCACTGCCGCCCGGACACACAGGACGTCCGGAAGGTGCGCGATTACCTCTGCGAACGTCTCCCCCTCGTCCGCGCTTGCGTACACCGTCCCGCCGCGGGTGCCGAAGTACACTCCGGCCGGCTCGGCGGTATCCACCGACGCGGCGTCGCGCAGCACACTGTTGTATTCCTTGCCGGGCAGGCCGTTGCTGAGCCGCTTCCACGAGTTTCCGGCATCGTCAGTCCGGTGGACCGCAAGGTCCCCATCCGGAGGGATGCGTTCGCCGTCGGCTTTGAGCGGGACCACCCAGGCCGTTCCTTCCCGGCGCGGGTGCGTCAGCATGACGAACCCGAAGTCCGCGGGCAGGCCGTCGGCGATCGACGTCCAGGTGTCCGCATTGTCGTCCGTGCGGTACACGCCGTGATGGTTCTGGGCATACAGGCGGCCTTCCACGGCGGAATCCGCCGCGATCTTGTGGACGCACTGGCCAAACTCGGGGTTGGGATCCGGCATGAAGTACGCCGAGATCCCCTTGTTGCGGGGCTCCCAGGAGGTGCCGCCGTCGAGCGATCGGTAAACGCCGCCGGTGCTCATGGCGATGTGGACCGTGTCCCCGGCGGGATCGACCACGATGGAGTGTGCCGCCGCGCCGCCGTAGCCGGCGCCCCAGTCGCTGCGGTGCGGGTGGTCCCAGAGGCCGCGGTTCAGTTCGAAGTGTTCACCGCCGTCAGTGGATTTCCACACGGAGATGGGTTCCGCGCCGGCCCACACCACGCCCGGCCGGGATTCCGCGTCCGGGTAGATCTGCCAGACGCGCTCCACGGCGGCTCCGGTGTCCTCAGGGAATTTGATGGCACCCTGTTCGGGTTCGGACCAGGTTGCGCCCAGGTCATCCGAGTGGGCTACGGTGGGGCCCCAGTGTTCACTGCGCACTCCCACCATGATCCGGGTGCGGCCGCCCCTGGTGTCGATCCCCACGCTGGGAATCTCCGCCATCAGGAAGTGGGGGCCGGTGAAGGACCATTCGCGCCTGTCCTGGCTGGTGGCCAGCCACAGGCCTTTCTTGGTCCCGATCGCTAAGACAAAGTTCTCTGCGGTTGCCATGCCCACCATGCAACCACCGCCGTGTGCAGGCTGCAACGGTTTTGGCGCACGGGAAAAATGAGCGGTGGTCCGGACGGGACGCTAGTCGACGAACTCGGACTGGGTTTCGATGAAGTCCCAGTCGGCGGCCGTCAGCACGGCAGCGGGGTTGTCCGGGTGCGGTCCGCCGGCTTCGGCGATGCCCTGGAGCACCGGCAGCGGCAGCTCACCTGTCCGAAGGTTCTCGCGGAGCCATTCCTTGCTGTCCAGGTCAAGGTCCAGCCACCACATGAAAATTTCCATGCCAGATCCACCCGCCTTTCTTTGAAATCAACGTTAGGCGCGGGCGAATTCCGGGACAAGGCTCAGCCCTCCCCCACAGGTAGTTGCGGGCAAAGATCGGGTACCGGCAAGTAACCTGGCCGCCGGCGGGTCCGGAAAAGACGAGTACACCCTACTGAGGAACTCCCCGGGCGCCGCCCCTAGCCTGAAACCTCAAGCAAGCTGACCGTGCTGCTGGGGCATACGGGCGCCACCGCTGGCCTTCCCCCGCCATGGTCCGTTTCACGCCAAAAATTGGGGAGAGAACAATGAAACGCACCATTGGAACACTCGGCGCCGTGGGCCTGGCGGCACTCGTCGTCGCCGCCCCCGCAGTGGCTGACCGCGGCTGGAGCGATGACGACAAGGTCATCATCTGCCACGCGGGCTCAGGCTCGAACGCCAACCACTACACCGTGAACTCGGTTGCGGTCCCGTCACTGAACGGGCATGGCAAACACGGCAACGACATCATTCCGCCCAACGACGGCCTAAAGTACGGGCAGAACTGGGACGCTGCCGGGCAGGCGATCTACAACAACGGCTGTGTTGCGGCGCCTCCCGTCGACAATCCGCCGGTCGATAACCCGCCCGTGGATAACCCTCCGGTGGACAATCCCCCGGTCGACAACCCGCCCGTCGACAATCCTCCTGTGGATAATCCCCCGGTCGACAACCCACCGGTTGTCAATCCACCCGTGAACAACCCGCCGGCCGTCGTCCCCCCGGCAGTGACGCCCGTGGTCCCGCCCGCCGCAGCACCGGCAGTGGCGCCTCCGGCAGCGGTGACCCCGGTGGTGCCCGCCCAGCCCGCAGCCACCCAGGTGCAGCAGGCAACGGGAGCGGTGGCCGCTGCACCCGTCAGCATGGGAACCAACCAGGGCTACAACGCCCAGACCGCCGTCGGCGGCAACCCGGCCTCACCCGCCTGGCTGGGCGGCATCGGCGCACTGGTTGCCGCCGGAGCTGCCGTGGCCATCCGCCGGCGGTCGGCTTCCTCACCTACGGCCCGCTGACGCCGTCGTCAACGCCGCAGCGCCGCGGCCCCTGACAAGGAAGGCGTTCCGCCAGTGCCCGGCGGGACGCCTTCCTTCCCATCACCAGCGATCCACCGGAGGAGTGCCATGGCCGAGGAGAACAGCCGCCGGGCCGCGCGGCCACGGCGGCCGTGTTGGCGCCTGAACCGCACCGACCTGGCGATCCTCCTGTGCGGCGTCACGGCAGCCATGGGCATCACGTTCGGCGGCCCTCTCCTGCAGCAGGGCCCGCCTCCCGCCGTCGTCAACGCCGTGGCGGCCGCACCGGCCACCGCCGAACCCGTCCCATCCGCCACTCCCGCGCCCATATCGGCTGCCGCGTCCAGCACTACGACGCCGGCACTTGGCTTGCCTGCCACAGCGACACCGGTGCAGGCGGCACCGGAGCCTGCACTTCCGGAAGCGGCGGCACCGGTCCGCATCAGCTACCCGTCCGCCGATCTCGACGTGCCGGTCCACCCGCTGGAACCTGATTCAGCCGCAGCTGCCAGCCAGACCATCGTTCCGCCGGAGACCAAGGACGCCTACTGGCTCACCCCCTACGGAACACCCGGCAACAACTCCGCCAACACCACGTACGTCATCGGCCACAGCTGGGACGGCGCGGACGCCCCCTTCAACCACCTGAGTTCAGCCGCCCGCGTGGGCGACTCATTCACCGTGGAGACCGGCACTGGAGCAATCTCCTACCGGGTGGACACCGTGACCACCTACGTGAAGGCCAGCCTCAAGGACAGTCCCATCTGGGACATCGTTCCCAACAGGCTGGTCCTCATCAGCTGCTACACGCAGGATCCGTGGGGGAAGAACGTGGTGGTGACCGCCTCCCCCGCAGTCCCCTGACAAGGGCCGGCGGGACCTGTTCACCTGCCGCATCCCGGGCGGACAATGGGCTATGACATCGGAACGGTTCAGCGGTACCGCCCCGCTACTGGTGGGCATCATGCCGAAGCAGCACCCGGAAGTCCTCCACACCGCTGCCAGCCTGGCCGCCCGGCTGGGCCAGCCATTGGTCTGCGCGTATGTGGACGAGGCCAGCTACCTGGTGGAATGGGACCCCGCACGCTCCGCCCACCGGCTTTCCCTCCATCCTGACGCCGATGACGGGGACATCCGCGCCCTGACCACCGGACTGAAGGCGGACATCATGGCGGCGATGGAAAAGGTGCCTGCCGGCAGCGGAGCGGTGGCATGGACGCTGCGCACGCTCGCCGGGGATCCCGCCCGGGCGTTGGCCCGGCTGGCCGCCGAAACCAACGCACCCATGATCGTGGTGGGCACCTCGGAACGTGGATTCTCACACCGGCTTTCGGAGGCGCTCAACGGATCGGTGGGCGCCTGGCTCAGCCACCACCAGAGCCTGCCGGTCCTGGTGGTTCCGTACAGGATGCCGGCGCACGAGGACAGCTGAAGCACCGGCCGGGCCAGCTCGCCAATGGCTGCGGAATAGGGCCTGGAACGGCGTCAAAGCGGGCCTCCAACAGGGCCGGATAAAATAAAGCGAAAGTAGTTATTCCGGGTGGTGGCGGAGTTGCCTACCAGACAGTAAGCTGAATCAAGCAGGCCGGTTCCGCGGAGAGTGGATGCCGGGTTTGCCCAAGAGCTGCTCCGGAGTGCGTATCCCCCAATAACGCACTCCGGAGCTTTTTTGTGCCCTGACCGCATTGGGCACGGATACCCCTGGGGGGTACTTGTACCGATACCCCGATGGGGTATACATTGAATCCATGGACGCCACCGAACAGGCAGAAGCCGCGCCACCCTCGGAATTAGCGCAGGAGCAGGAGCAGCACGCACCGGAGCACGGGTACACGGCCAACAAGGACGCCTACCTGCGCCGCCTCAAACGCATTGAAGGCCAGGTCCGGGGCATTGCACGGATGGTGGACGAGGACAAATACTGCATCGACATCCTCACCCAGGTTTCCGCCGTCACCAAGGCGCTGCACGCCGTCAGCCTGGGGTTGGTGGAAGAGCACATCGGCCACTGCGTAGTGGGCGCCGCTGCTGAGCCGGACCCGGAAGCACGCGCCGAAGCCATCGATGCCAAGGTCAAGGAAGCTGCTGAAGCCATCGGCCGCCTGCTCCGCTGACAGCCAGTCGAATTTTTCACGCCAGACCCACCACCCATGCCGGCCACCCGCCGGACGCTACGAAGGAGCAGCCATGAGCACCACCTCCCCCACCACCACGAAAGTCAGCGTCTCCGGCATGACCTGCGGCCACTGCATTTCCGCCGTCAGTGAGGAGCTCGAAGCCCTCAGCGGCGTCGAAGCCGTGGACGTTGACCTCAACGCCGGCGGCATTTCCACCGTCACCATCACCTCCACGGGCAAACTGTCACCCTCCGAAATCGGTGAAGCCGTGGCCGAGGCCGGCTACCTGGTCGTCGCCAACGAAGCGTAGGGACCCCCGCGCACCGCACCAACCCTGAGAGGACGGCATGAACCACCAGGAACTGCTGCAACCGTCCGGTATCCGCGTGGTGGAACTGGACATCGAGGGCATGACCTGCGCTTCCTGCGTCAACCGGGTGGAGAAGAAGCTCGGCAAACTGGAGGGCGTGGCGGCCTCGGTCAACCTCCCCCTGGAATCAGCCCATGTCACGGCACCGGCGGGAATCACCGACGAACAGCTGGTGGCTACCGTCAATGCCGCCGGTTACACCGCCACGGTGCGCACCCCGCCGGCCCCCGCGGACACCGGCGGACCGGATGCGGGTGGCACTGACCATCACATGGCGCACGGCGGCACGGCCGCGCAGCTGCGTCCGCGCCTGATCCTGGCCGCCATCCTCACAGTTCCCGTGTTCCTGGTATCCATGGTTCCGGCGTTCCAGTTTCCACACTGGGGCTGGGCGGCAGGAGCCCTGGCGCTGCCGGTCGTCACGTGGGCGGCCTGGCCGTTTCACCGCGCCGCGGCCGTCAATGCCCGGCATCTGGCCTCCACCATGGACACGCTGGTCTCGATCGGCGTCACGGCAGCCTACCTGTTCTCAGCCTGGCAGCTGGCAGCCGATCCGCGGATGACCGAGCACCCGGGCATGGAGGGCATGGACGCCGGCGGCCTCTACTTTGAGGTGGCAGCAGTGGTCACCACCTTCCTGCTCCTGGGCCGCTATCTGGAGGCCAATGCCAAGCAGAAGGCCGGGGATGCCCTCAAGGCCCTCCTTAACCTGGGTGCCAAGGACGCCGCAGTCCTTCGTGACGGGGTGGAATATCGGGTTCCCGCGGACCGGCTCCAAGTGGGGGATGTCCTGGTGGTCCGTCCGGGCGAGAAAATCGCCACCGATGGCGTGGTCCTCGATGGAACCTCAGCGGTGGACGCCTCACTGGTGACCGGCGAGTCGGTGCCCGTGGAGGTGGGCCCTGACAGCAAGGTCACCGGCGCCACCATCAACACCTCGGGCAGGCTGCTGGTCCGGGCAACCCGCGTGGGCGCCGAAACCACCCTCGCGCAAATGGCCCGCCTGGTCTCGCAGGCGCAGACAGGCAAGGCGCCCATCGCCCGCCTGGCGGACCGCATCAGCGCCGTCTTCGTCCCGGTGGTGCTGGCCATTGCCGCGGCGACGTTCCTGCTGTGGCTTCTTGTGGCAGGTCCTGAGGCCGGCGACGCCGGGTTGCGCCAGGCTTTCACTGCCGCAGTCGCCGTCCTGGTCATTGCCTGCCCGTGCGCGCTGGGCCTCGCCACACCGGTGGGGCTCCTGACCGGCAGCGGGCGCGGGGCCCAATTGGGCATCCTCATCAAGGGGCCGCAGGTCCTCGAAGACACCCGCACGGTGGACACCATCCTGCTGGACAAGACGGGCACCGTGACCACCGGTGTGCTGGCGGTCGGCTCCACCACCGCGTTCGGCCCCTTCGATGAGCAGCAGGTGCTGCGGCTCGCCGGGGCGGTGGAGGCGGCATCGGAACACCCCGTGGCGCGGGCCATCGCGGCGGCGGCCAAGGAGGCCGCCCACGCTGGCCCGGGCAGTGCCGCGGACGACGACAGCCGCTTGCCCAATGTCGACGGCTTCCGTTCCGCACCGGGCGGCGGCGTCACCGGAACAGTGGAGGGCAGGCTGGTCCTGGCCGGACGCAGCGGCTGGCTCCGCGACAACGGCATTGAGCCATCCCCGGCGCAGCTGGAGGCACTGGCAGAAGCAGAAGCGGCCGGCGCCACGGCCGTCTGGGTGGCCGTGGACGGTGTCCCCGCAGGAATCATCAGCCTTCGGGACACGGTCAAGGAAGGCTCTGCCGCTGCGGTGGCACGGCTGAAGGACCTTGGCCTGCGCCCCATCCTGCTGACCGGAGACAACGCCGCGGTGGCCGCCCAGGTGGCTGCCGCCGTCGGGATTCCCCCCGCTGATGTCTACGCGGGAGTGCTGCCGGAAGGCAAAGTGGAGGCCGTGCGCAGGTTGCAGGCCGCGGGAGCAACAGTGGCCATGGCCGGTGACGGCGTGAACGACGCCGCAGCCCTCGCGCAGGCGGACCTGGGGATCGCGATGGGGTCCGGGACGGATGTGGCCATCGAGGCCGCAGACCTCACGGTGATGGGCAACGACCTTGCCCAGGTGGCGCAGGCCATCGAGCTGTCCCGCAGGACCCTGGCCACCATCAAGACGAACCTGTTCTGGGCCTTCTTCTACAACGCCGTCGGGATCCCGGTGGCAGCGCTCGGCCTGCTCAACCCCATGATCGCGGGTGCTGCCATGGCCGCAAGTTCCGTACTGGTGGTGGCCAACTCGCTGCGGCTCCGGAGCTTCGGAAAGTAACGGGTTCTTTGCAGACGCAGCGCGGGCTCAGGCTGCGCCGTAGCGGACGGCGGCGCGCGCCCGGGCCTTGGCGGCTTCCTCATCGCGGTCCTTCGGCGGCGCCTGCGTCACCAGCGCGTCCAGCAGGTGCTGGGTGATGTGGGCGATCTCGTGGACCGCGTCATCGAAAGCGTCCTGGTTGGCCTTGGACGGCTTCGTGCTCCCGCTGATCTTGCGCACATACTGCAGCGCGGCGGCGTGCACCTCCTCGGAGGTGGCGTGCGGTTCGAAGTTGTGAAGGGTTCGGATGTTCCGGCACATAGGGCCATGCTAGGCTCTGGAGCGCCTAAGATCGACCCTTCGAGGCCTGCTTTAAGGGCAGGTTGAGGAGGTCCGTCCATGGGGAGGACAGCATGGGCAGGGGTGCCCATCGACACTCCTTTGAGGGCCGGGATAGGTTTTAGGCAATGGATCTTCCGGATGAGCCGGGGGGCCGCTGGGGATGCCGACCTGGTTCGGATCCACTTACCAACAAGGAGATACTGATGGCTATTTGGGGTGCAGACGTTCAGCAGCTTCGTCAGCTGGGCAGCAAGCTTCAGGCAGGTGCGTCCGAGATTGAGACGCAGAAGTCCACTCTCACCAAGGTTTTGAGCAGCACCAACTGGGAAGGCCCCGACGCTGACAAGTTCCGCAACGAATGGTCGGGCCAGCACACCACCATGCTGACCAAGGTTGCTGAAGCACTGAAGGAAGCCGGCGACAAGGCCAAGCGCAACGCCGAAGAGCAGGACCAGGCTTCCCGCTAAGCACTGGCTGCGCAGGTCCTGTCACCAGGAACCTGTTTGTAGACGGCGAGGGCCCGGGCACCGCAAGGTGTCCGGGCCCTCCCCCGTTTAATCTCGGTTCAGGTGCCGGCGGACCTGCCCAACTCCCCTGCCCCGGACAGCCGTGCGCGGAAGACCGCGCTTGCCGGGGCACTCAGGGCACGGGTTCGACGTCGTTCGCGTGCTCGAGCGGTGAGCCCGCCTTCGCCGTCGGCTGGCCGGGTGAGGGTTGCGGGGCCGGGGCCCGGAGTTCGTCGAGCCGGACCAGGAGGACGCCTCCCACGATGAGGACACCGCCCACAAGCTGGATGGCGCCGGGCAACTCGCCGAGCAGCAGCCAGGCCCAGATCACGGCGAACAGCACCTCGGTGAGGGAGACAAACGAGGCCACCTTGGAGCCCAGTGCGCGGGCCGCCATGATTCCGGAGACGTAAGCCAGCACTGTTGCCAGGACCACCAGGCCGGCCAGCGAAACCCACCACGGGGTCACCCAGGGGCCGAGTGTGGTGTCCGCCGTGTTGAACGCCATGGGCAGCAGTCCCGTGGCGCCGGCCAGCCACATGACGGCGGCACCCACCATCAGGCCGCCGGATGCCAGCACGAGGGGCGGCAGGCTGTCATTTTCCTTTGCCGTAATGAAGAAGTACATGGCCAGGCAGACCGCTGCGGCCATGCCCCAGAGGACACCCACCGGGTCCACCTTCACGGCACCGGTGAGATCCAGGACCAGCACCAGGCCAGCCAGCGACAGCAGGGTTCCCCCAAAGGTGAGCGCGCGCGGACGCTTGCGGCTGGCCGCCCAGATCCAGAGGACGATGATCACCGGGGCAAGGTACTCGAGCAGCAGCGCGACGCCCACGGAGAGCCGCTCCACCGCGTTGAAATAAAACAACTGGCACGCGGCCACGCCGATCAGGCCAAAGAGCAGAATGGTGAGCCAGTTGTCCCGCAGCTGGTGCCAGCGGCCCTTCAGGGCGATGACCGCCGGGACGGCGAGGATGAGCGCGGCGCCGGTGAGGCGTGCCGTGACGGCGGCGCCCGGGGACCATCCCGTTTCCAGGAGCGCCTTGCCGAACGATCCCGACGTGCCGAAGACGGCGGACGAGAACAGGGCGACACCCAGGCCGGAGGCCAGGAAACTGCGCCGGGGTGCCACCAGGCTTGGCGTGGCGGGATGGTTCTTTGCGGCAGGCACCGTCGCCTCCTGTCAGGAGTAAAGTGGGGTATTGGTCATGACAGTACGCTTCGGCGCTGTAAGGAGTCAAGATGGTATTTGCCCCTGACACTGAGGTTGCGCTGCGCAGCGTGGTCAACCTCATCAATTCCGGTGCCAACGGGCGCGAGGCCCTGGGATCCCAGCAGGATCTGGACGGGTTCCTGGCGGCGGAGCAGTTCTCAGGTTCCAGGGCCAGGGATGAGGCAGAGCTGGCCAGCGTCCGGCGGCTGCGCGGGGAACTGGCCGGGGCGTGGGTAGCGGGGGAAGACGGTGCCGTGGCGACGATCAACCGCCTGCTCCGCGACGCGAACGCCCTCCCCCAACTGGTCAGGCACGATGGCTGGGACTGGCATTTGCACGCCACCACGCCCGAGGCCCCGCTTGCGGACCGGATCAGCACGGAGGCCGCGATGGCACTGGCGGATGTGGTGCGCAGCAAGGAGATGGACAGGCTTCGCGTCTGCGAGGCCGAGGACTGCGACGCGGCGGTGCTGGACCTCAGCCGAAACCGCTCTAAGCGCTACTGCGATACGGGCAACTGCGCCAACCGGGCGCATGTGGCGGCCTACCGGGCACGGCAGGCCGCGGCGGGTTAGCGGCCTGCGGAACCTTCAGTGCCGCCGTCGGGATCCTGCTGCTCAGGCGAGCCGGGGGCCTTGGTCCCGCCGAAGCCGTGGGACGTGTTCTTGGCCGAGCTGAGGTTGACGCCGGACCCCTTGCCCAGGTGCTCGGCATTGTCCTTGTGGCTCATGGACAGCATGGCAGCGATCACCAGGGTGACGATGAAGGCGATCCCGGCACCCGTGAAGGCCAGGTCGAAACGCGGAGCGCGGGCGCTGCCGCCGGAAGCGAAAATGACCACGGCGAAGAAGGCCACGACGGCCCAAAACGCGGAGAACATCAGCGGGCCCTTCACAGAGGTCCGCAGCTTGCGCGGTTTTCCCTGGTGCTGGTCTGCCACGGTAAGTCCTCCCTGCGGGCGGCATGGATGGCCGGCCCGGTGTACGTTGTGGGTGGCCCCGGGAAAATTTCTACAGCGAGTAGAACCGGGACCTTCCTAGTTTACGGCTTAGCGGCCGTACTGCGGGAATCGTGCCTGAGCGTCAGCCCGGACAGCGCCCACAGCACACCGAGGATGATGGCCCCGCCGCCGGCCACGCCCAGCAGTGCGTGCGCACCGAGGCTGATGAAGAACGGCAGGATCACCGCCGTTCCGAGGCTGATGAGGCCGGAGGTGATCCAGTCGCGGGCCAGGACGTGCCGGCCGCGGTTCCGGATGCCGCAGGCCAGCTCCAGGGCTCCGGCGACGCCGAGCCCTAGCGCCGCGATGACACCGAACAGGAGGTCGCTGTGCAGCAGGAGCACCGCGAACCCCGCACCCGCCAGCACGGATCCGGCGGCCGAAAGCAGCTTGCCGGACGCAGAGTCGCGCCCGAAGCCGGTAGCCGGGATACCCCAGAGGGTGATGGCGCCGATGGCCAGGAGGTACAGGCCGCCTGCCCAGCCCATGGCTTCCACGGAGGGCGTTGCCCAAAAAATCGTTACGGCTCCGAAGACCAGCGAGGCGGCGGAGCGCAGCAGGACCGGCTTCCACAGGTCAGTGCGGGGGGCGGTTCCCTGGGCGGCGCCTGCGGGTGTCAAGGGTTGTGTCACCGGTCCAGTTTAGTTGCGCGTCCCGGTTAGGCCGAACCCAGCACCATCCACCGGTCGCTCCGGGCGCGCAAGCCCAGCGTGAGCGCCCGGGCAGCCATGTATCCGATGGAGAATGCCGCCCAGAGCCAGCCGAGCCCCGCAACCCCTGAAACTCCGGAGAACGCGACAGCCGCCAGCATCGGGGCATACGCCGCAACATTCATCAGGCCGGCCAGGGCCAGGTAGCGGGCATCCCCCGCGCCAATCAGCACTCCGTCCAGCACAAACACGTAGCCCGCAATCGGCTGGCCCGCAGCCAGGATCCACAGGGCAACCGCCAGGGCGGCCTGTACATCCCGGTCGGGGGTGAAGAGGGCGCCCGCCCACGGCGCCACCGCCGCGAGGAGCAGCCCCGTGACCACGCCGAAGCCGATGCCCCAGCGGATCATGGTGGTGGTCAGCACCCGGGCCCGGGCGGCGTTCGAACCGCCCAATTCCTTGCCGATCAGCGCCTGCGCAGCGATGGCCAGCGCGTCCAGGGCGAAGGCCAGGAAGGAAAAGATGGTCATTGCCAGCTGGTGTGCCGCCAGGTTAATGGCACCCTGCCCGGTCACCACCAGGACCGTCACCAGGATGGCGGCCCGCAGGCTGAGCGTGCGCAGCATGAGCCAGGATCCCACCCTGGTCATGCTGCGGATGCCGCGCCAGCTGGGCAACAGCGATACGCCATGCCGGACGGCGTTGCGCCGCACCATCAGCACGTAGACCGCCGCCATGCACCACTGCGCCACGCTGGTGCCCACCGCGGAGCCGGTGACGGACCAGTTAAGCCCGTAAACCAGCCAGAGGTTCAGGACGATATTCAGCCCGAAGCCGGCAGTGGCCACCACCAGCGGGGTGCGGGTGTCCTGCAGCCCGCGGAGTACGCCGGTTCCGGCAAAGACCAACAGCATCGCCACAAGTCCCGGCATGGACCAGCGGAGGTAGTCGACAGCGAAGGCGCGCACCTCGCCTTCTGCGCCGATGAGCCCGATCAGCGGTTCTGCGGCCACAAAGCCAGCTGCCGCCAGGACGACTCCCAGCAGCATGGCCAGCCAGACGCCGTCGCGCCCTGCCGCCAGCGCTTTCCCAAGCTGGCCGTCGCCGATGGCCCGGGCCACCGCAGGGGTGGTGGAGTAGGCGAGGAAAACCATCAGCCCGACGACGGTGTGCAGCACGGCCGAGGCCAGTCCCACGCCGGCCAGCTGGGCCACTCCCAGGTGTCCAACTATGGCCGAGTCCGCCAGCAGGAACAGGGGTTCGGCCACGAGTGCACCGAACGCGGGGACGGCGAGACGGAGGATCTCGCGGGCATTGCCGCGGCGCGACACTACAGGCGCGGAAGTGGAGGGTTGGGACACCGTGCCAGCTTAACGGCCACTGGGCGGGGACCCGGGGCACTGTGACGTCACGGTCATGACATATCCCACAGAACACCCGGATTGGTTGACTCTTCAACCAATCCTGCGAAACACTGGAGGGGTTCAACGCTGCGATCCGGCCCCTGCTTGCATGTGTCCAGCTCCGACCGATATCCGAAACGGTGAAACCCCATGAACCAGTCCCGCCTTACCACCACCGCCATCACAGCCCTCCGCATTGTCCTGGGCTTCCTCTTCGCAGCCCACGGCTGGCAGAAGTTCAACGAATGGACCATTGCCGGCACCCAGGCGTCCTTCGCCAAGATGGGCGTGCCTGCCGCCGATGTGATGGCCCCGGCCGTTGCCGTCCTCGAATTCGCTGGCGGCATCGCCCTGGTCCTGGGCATCCTGACCCGCGTGGTGGCCGCCCTCCTGGCCATCGACATGCTGGGCGCCCTCTTCCTGGTGCACGCTCCCGCCGGAGTTTTCGCTGCCAACGGCGGCTACGAGCTGGTTCTGCTCCTCGCAGCTGCCGCGTTCGCACTGGCCCTCACCGGCGCCGGCCGCGTCTCCGTGGACCGCGCCCTCTTCGGCCGCAGGAACTCCAAGCTGGCAGTCCTGGCCTAAAGCGAAACGCCCGACGGCGGCTGCGCACCACGGTGCGTGGCCGCCGTCGGCATCTATGGCAACATCCATCACGGAGCCGAACATTTTCCAACAAAAAGATTCGGGAAAGATGGGAAAACGCTTGCCCTGAAATTGGGCGGCCTGATAGACCAATGTCTGTTGCAGTGAAAGCTGCAGCATCGCACCCCTGGTCTCAGCCGCACCTTCCACCGGACTCCCTGGAACCCCTCGGCAACTGCGCGCCTCCCGAAATTTTGCAGTTCTGTTTGAATCGTTCCAAGGCCCAGCTGGGACCGCTTGCACCACTCATCGAAGGAGATGACAGTGAGACAAACCCAGCAAGCCGTACCGCTCCAACCTGAAGGCCCGCCGCCCGGGCGGCGAACGCTACGGAGAACCGGCGCCAAGGTGGTAACTGCCGCAGCCGCGTCCGCGGCCATCGCCCTCGCCGGCCTGCCGCCAGTCCACGCGGATACCACGCCTCCACCGGTTGGCAGCGGATTCAAATTCGACTTTGGCCCCGGCTCCACCGCTGACGGTTACACGCGCGTCGAAGCAGGCACTCAGTATTCTGCCGCAGGAAAATTCGGCTTCACAGACACCGCAGCCACCTCCGGCGCCGACCGCAGCACCGGCGACGCCCTGCGGTCCGACTTTGTTCAGGCCCAGGGCAGCAGCTTCCTGGTAGACCTGCCGAACGGCGACTACACGGTCAAACTGATCGCGGGCGACGCCGTGGAAGCGACCAACATCGCGATCACCGCGGAGAACATGGCCAAAGTCCAGCTCACGGACAAGCCCGCCAGCCAATATCTTGAGATGGAATTCCCCATCTCACTGGTTGACGGCCAGCTGAACCTAGATTTCAGCGGCACCGCAGCCAAGATCAATTCCATCGTCATCGCAGCCAGGGCTCCACGGGCGGCAACCACCGATCCGGCCGTGTACCTTACCGGCGATTCCACAGTCCAGACCTACGATCCCGGGTTCGTTCCGCAGGCCGGCTGGGGCCAAATGATCGACCGGTACTTCGATAGTGCCGTCACGTTCCGCAACCACGCCATCGGCGGACGGAGCTCCAAGAACTTCATCAGCCAGGGCAGACTCGACGAGGTTCTCCGCGTCATCAACCCCGGGGACTACCTCATGGTCCAGTTCGGCCACAACGACGCGACCGTCGGCGTGGACGACAGATACGCCTCCCCCGCCGACTACAAGGAATACCTGCGCACCTATGTCCACGGCGCACGCCAGCGCGGTGCCATCCCCGTACTGGTGACGCCGGTTGGACGGCGCGACTACGACGAGGCCACCGGCAAATTCCGGGTCAGCTTCCCGGAATACGTGTCCAAGATGCAGGAACTCGCCGCTGAGGAAAACGTGGCCGTGGTGGATCTGTCCGCGTCCAGCCGCGCGTACTACGACCAAATCGGTCCCGAGGACACCAAGTCCGTCTTCCTTCATGTGGACGCAGGCGTGTACCCGAACCGGCCCACGGGGACTGCCGACAACACCCACTTCCAGGAATACGGCGCCATCCAGATCGCCCGACTGGTTGCGGGCGGCGTGAAGCAGCTCAACGTTCCCCTGGCCTCGCGTGTCAAGGAGATGGTCCCGCCGTCGTCCGTTCCTGCCAAGCCGCAGGGACTGGTGGCGGGCAGTGTCTCCAACGCCGGGGCGCTGCTCAAATGGCAGCCGGTTGACGGCGCGGACATCTATAAGGTGTACCGCAAGCTGGCCTCCGAACCTGACAGCGCCTTCCAGCTCACCACCACCGCAACGGTGCCAACCGCCAACCTGACCGGGCTGGCAGAAGGCACTGCGTACAGCGTGCGGGTCGCGGCGATGAATGGAAAGGGCCTCTCCGAGCCCAGCGACACGCTGTCCGTATCCACCAAGCAGGCGAAGTACAAGTTCGACTTCGGCCCGGTGGGTGCTCCCGTGGAGTCCGGCTACACGGAGGTGAACCGCACCATGGGATACACCCCGGAGCGCACGTTCGGGTTCAAGGACGTCTCTGTCCTCAGCGACAGGGACCGCGGCGCCGTGACCAGCAACCTGCTGCGGGACTTCGTGCTGAGCGGCACCAGCTTCGAATTCCAGCTGGACGTACCCAACGGCACCTACGCCCTGAAGACCTATCACAGCGACTGGATCGGCTCCACGCGCACCGACGTTGCCGCCGAAGGCATCCCGTTCGGGCAGGTGTCCTCCAGCCGGGCCTCCTCGGCCACCAAGATCATCAACCAGGTCCTGGTCTCGGACGGGCAGCTCAACCTGACCATCAGCGGCTCCGGCCAGCGCCTGAATGGCCTCGAAGTCACCCCACTGCTGGTGGGACCAACGAACCTGCGCACCACGGCCGTGGACGCAACGGCCGAACCCGCGACCGTGGACCTCGCCTGGGACGCAGTGGGTGATGCCGCCAGCTACAAGGTCTTCCGGCAGGCGTCCTTTGAAACAGAACCGCATCTGGTGGCCGAGAACGTCACCGTGCCCGCCTTCCACGACACCACCGCACTGGCCGGGCTGAAGTACAAGTACTTCGTGACCGCCCTGGACAACACCGGTCTCGAGTCAGTGCCCTCCAACACCGTGGAGACCGCACTGGTGGATCCCAAGGCGCCCGTCCCGGGGGCCACCGGCAAGGTGGACGTCAAGGCAGTTGAGAAGACCAGCGCCACGTTGAAATGGCAAAAGGTGTCAAACGCTGCCTTCTACCAGGTCTACCGCGCCACCTCCCCGGACGGTCCTTTCGAATACGTGGGCAGGGCCTCGGAGGTCAACTACACCGACTACACAGTGCTGACCACCATCAAGTACTACTACCGTGTCACCACCGTGAACAAGGGCGGCGAGTCAGCCCCGTCGCCTGTGGTAGGTACCGAAAAGATCACTGTGATGAACCGGCAGATGGAGACGCTCGACCGCGCTCCTGTTGCGTTGCTGGTGGACGGCGGCGTCCGTGTGGGCTGGCGCATGCTGGGCCTGGACCCCGAGCAAATCGGCTTCCACGTCATCCGCGACGGCGTCAAGATCACCAAAGAGCCGATCCGCAACAGCACTACGTTCCTTGACCCGGCCGGCACGGTCTCCTCGCGATACGTCATCAAGGCGGTTGGCGCCGGCGGTGACCAGCTGACCAAGGAGTTCACGCCGCTGGCGCAGAGCTACCTGTCCGTGAAACTGGACAAGCCGGCGGACGACTACACCAAGGACGGGCAGCCATACACCTACTCGGCGGGCGACTCCAGCGTGGCCGACCTGGACGGCGACGGCACCTACGAGATCCTGCAGATGTGGTCCCCGTCCAACGCCAAGGACAACTCCCAGTCCGGTTACACGGGAACCGTGTACGTGGATGCCTACCGAATGGACGGCACCAGGCTGTGGCGAATCAACATGGGGCAAAACATCCGTGCAGGTGCCCACTACACACAGCTGCTGGCCTACGACTTCGATGGCGACGGCAAGGCCGAGGTAGCCATGAAGACTGCTGACGGCACCCGGGACGCAGCTGGAACAGTGATCGGAAACGCCGGCGCGGATTACCGCAACAGCAGCGGCTACGTGCTCAGCGGACCCGAGTTCCTCACGGTGTTCCACGGGGCCACCGGCACCATCATGGACACCGTGGCCTACGACCCGCCGCGCGGCGACGTGGGCGCCTGGGGCGATGCCTACGGCAACCGCGTGGACCGCTTCCTGGGCGCCGTGGCATACCTGGACGGGGAACGCCCGTCCATGATGTTCAGCCGCGGCTACTACACCCGCGCTGTGCTGGCCGCCTACGACCTGGTGAACGGCAAGATCACAAAGCGCTGGACATTCGATTCGGACATCGCCGGTGCGCAGTACCGTGGACAGGGCAACCACAACCTCTCCGTGGCGGACGTGGACGCCGACGGGAAGGACGAATTCATCTTCGGTTCCATGACCATCGATGACAACGGCAAGCCGCTGTACACCACCGGTTTGGGCCACGGTGATGCCATCCACACGAGCGACTTCGATCCGTCCCGTCCGGGCTTGGAAACGTTCGCCGCCCATGAGGACATGGGGTCCAGTGGAAACCTCGGTGCCACCTTCCGCGATTCGAAGACCGGCCAAATCCTGTGGAGCATCCCGGCAGTGAAGGACACCGGACGCGCTGCGATGGGCGACATCGATCCGCGCTACGCCGGTGCCGAGGGTTGGGCCATCGGCGGTGACGCCGCCTGGAACTCCCCCGTCGGCCAGCTCCGGTCCGCCAAGGGCGAACTGATCGCGGAGAAAATCCCCGCCGCCAACTTCCTGGCCTGGTGGGACGGCGACCTCCTTCGCGAGATTGTCGATCACGACTGGAACGCCACGACCAACACGGGCACGCCCAGCATCGCCAAGTGGAACTGGGAAACCGAATCCAGCGACCGGCTGCTGACCGCCACGGGCGCCAAGTCCAACAACGGCACCAAGGGAACCCCGGCCATCCAGGCCGACCTCCTGGGTGACTGGCGGGAAGAGATCGCCTGGCCTTCGGCAGACAGCACGGAGCTGCGAATCTACACCACAGGTTCAGGGACAGACATCCGGCTCCGCACCCTGATGCACGATCCGGTGTACCGGCTGTCCGTGGCACGGGAGAACATCTCCTACAACCAGCCGCCGCATCCGGGATTCTTCATCGGCGAAGGGATGGAGCTTCCCACCCAGCCCGACATCGTTTACACCCGCGCCGGCTAGCCTGCGATTCCCCCATAGCGCTGCCCTGTCCGCCCTCCAGGCGGGCGGGGCAGCCGCTTTTCCGGTCAAATTTCCGGCCGGACGCGGTCTGTTGCGGCCGAACCGGCCGGTAACCGGCTGCGTCAGTATGATCGGCAGCATGACTGAGACCGGTGCGCCCAACTCCGTGACCCTCCGCTTCCTGGCGGCACCCACCGACGTTGGCCACAGCGGCTCCGTGGATGCCGGGACGGTGTTGGAGTGGGTGGACAAGGCCGCCTACGCCGCCGCCGTGGGGTGGGCGAAGTCTTACTGCGTCACGGCATACGTGGGCAACATCCACTTCGCGGACCCCGTCAACAGCGGCGACATGGTGGAGGTGGAGGCCACCATCGTGTACACCGGCCGGTCTTCCATGCACATCCGCACCGTGGTCTCCTCCAGCGACCCCAAGGGCGGCCCCGCCACCATGCGCAGCCAGTGCATCGTGATCTTCGTGGCGGTGGGCGAGGACGGCAAGCCCACCCCGGTCAAGCAGTTTGAGCCCGTCAGCGCCGCGGAGATCGAACAGCGCGACCACGCCCTGGCCCGGATCAAGGTCCGGGAACAGATCGTCGAAGCAATGAACCATCAGGAATATACCGACGCCGGAACGGCCGAGCGGGTGACGTTGCGCTTCATGGCTGCACCCACCGACGTGAACTGGGGCGGCAAGGTCCACGGCGGAATCGTCATGAAGTGGATCGATGAGGCCGCCTACGTCTGCGCGTCACGCTACTGCGGCAAGGACACGGTGGCGGTGTTCTCCGGCGGTGTCCGGTTCTACCGGCCCCTCCTGATCGGGCACGTGGTGGAGGTGGAGGCCCGCCTCGTCTACACCGGCACGAAGGGGATGCACATCGCCGTCCACGTCCGCTCCGGCGATCCCAAGGGCCGTGAACTGAACCTCACCACGTATTGCCTCACGGTCATGGTGGCGCGCGACGGCGCAGGCAACTCAGTGCCGATCCCGGCCTGGGTGCCGCTCAGCGACGAAGACAAGCGGCTTCACGCCCACGCGCGGGAACTGCTGGAGATCCGGGGCACAGCGCCGGGGAACCGGATGCCAAACCACCTTCTGGCCAAGGACTGACCCAGGGCCAGCCACTCCGGCGTCCGGCCTAGAAGCCTCCGCCGCCGCCGGCGTCACCGGCCATGTTGGCGAACCGGGAGTAGTGGCCCTGGAACGCCACCACGATGTCCTTGGTGGGGCCGTTACGGTGCTTGGCAATCAGGATGTCGGCTTCACCGGCGCGCGGGGATTCCTTGTCGTAGACGTCCTCACGGTGCAGCAGGATGACCATGTCGGCGTCCTGCTCGATGGAGCCGGATTCACGGAGGTCCGAGACCATGGGGCGCTTGTCTTGCCGCTGCTCGGAGCCACGGTTCAGCTGGGACAGGGCGATGACCGGCACCTGGAGTTCCTTGGCCAGCAGCTTGAGGGCACGGGAGAACTCGGAGACTTCCTGCTGGCGCGACTCCACTTTCTTGCCGGAGCTCATGAGCTGCAGGTAGTCGAGGATGACGAGTTTGAGGTCATGCTGCTGCTTCAGGCGGCGGCACTTGGCCCGGATCTCCATGAGGGACATGTTCGGGCTGTCATCGATGAACAACGGAGCGTCGTTCATGCGGCCCATGGTGGTGGCGATCTTGGACCACTGTTCGTCCTTGATGGTGCCCTTGCGGAGGTCCTGCAGCCCGATGGTTGCCTCGGCCGAGAGGAGGCGCATGGCAATCTCGTTCCGGCCCATTTCCAGGGAGAACATGACGGTGGCCAGGTTGTTCTTGATCGCCGCCGAGCGGGCGAAGTCCAGCGCAAAGGTGGACTTGCCCACCGCGGGACGGGCTGCGATGACGATCATCTGGCCCGGGTGCAGGCCGTGGGTAAGTTCGTCGAGCTCATAGAAGCCGGTGGGTACACCCACCATGCCTTCGCCACGGTGGCCGGAGGCCTCGATCTCGTCCACGGTGGATTCCATGACGTCCTTCAGGACCACGTAATCCTCAGCCGTCCGGCGCTCGGCAACAGCGTAGACCTCGGCCTGGGCCTGGTTGACCAGGTCCTCCACTTCGCCGTCTGAGCCGTAGCCCAGCTGGACGATCTTGGTCCCGGCGTTGACGAGACGGCGCAGCACCGCACGTTCGGCAACGATTTCGGCGTAGTAGCCGGCGTTGGCTGCCGTGGGAACAGTCTGGATCAGCTCGTGCAGGTAGGCCGGGCCACCGATCCTGTTGATCTCGGCCCGCTTGGTCAGCTCGTCAGAGACGGTGACGGCGTCCGCGGGCTCACCGCGGCCGTAAAGATCGATGATCGCTTCGTAAATGGTTTCGTGGGCAGGGCGGTAGAAGTCCTGGCCGCGGAGGATCTCCACAACGTCGGCGATGGCATCTTTGGACAGCATCATGCCGCCCAGGACGGATTGCTCAGCCGGGATGTCCTGCGGAGGCTTTCGGCTCGCGTCTGATCCGCGGGTAGTTTCGACCTCGTCCAGATGCGCGATTGACAAAGCTGCCGTCCTCCATAGTTACCGGGCGCGCCCGGTGGTTGCCGTCCTGCAAAGGCTTCGCCGGAAATCCGGGTCCGCCACCTGTCCAATGTCTACCGGCAGGGTCCGACACTGCGGCTGACCTGGCCTCCGACCCGACTTGTGCACAGGAGTTATCCCCAAATCCACAGGTTTTCCACAGAGACCCCTCCCCTGGGGTTTACCGCAGCTGTCCGGCCTGCCTTCGATGCAGGTCCGCGGGCCGCAATTGATCCCCGGAACAGGTACCCCGCCACGCTAGCGGCCCCCGGCCCCACCGCAAAGTCCACCACCGGGACTGCCTGTGGATAACCTGTGCACTAACCGGCATAGCTTGTGCACAGCCTGTGTGAAAAGTTGTGGAAAAGAAAAAAGTTTGGCCCTCGTAATGGCTCTGACCTGCGAAAACTCTTCACACGGCATGTGGAGCAAATATTTCTTTTGTGGAATTTCATCCACAGCGGCGTGTCGGAACATGCCGCTCCTGCGCGTGTTGCCGGCATCCGTGACACACCTCATCCGGGCCCTTTGGACGGATTTCATATTCCCTCGAAGGACTGCCCGGCGGCCAGTGGGCCGAGCATGCAGCGCGGTGAATATTGCTGTGGATAACCCGGATCTGCCCTAAGCTCGTAGGTATGGGCGAACTACTCCTGGTTCTGTTGCCTGCGATTGTCCTGGTGGTGATTATGTGGGGTCTTGTGACGTCCGCCGGCCCCGGGTCCTTTCCGCAGCGATCCCGGCCACATCCGCAGCAGCAGGTAGATAGAGAACGGCTTTAGAACCATGGAATCGCTAGTCATCCCCGCCCTCATCCTTGTGGCTGTGGCAGTTGCCGTTGTACTGGCTTCCCGCGCCTTGGGCAAGAGGAAGGCTGCGCATGACGCCGCTCCCCAGCAGCCCGCCCCTGGCGCCGCAGAGCTGGCCCGGACCGCAGCCGCCAAGCTGTCCGAAGCAGAACACCGACGTATATATGCGCTGATCGCTCAAGGGCAGGCGATGGCCGCCACCAAGCTGTACTACGAGGCGACCGGAGACGGCCTGCGTGCCTCCCGCGACGCCGTCGGGGCCCTGGCCTCCCACCCCCAGCCCTACCGCAGCCCGGCAGCCCCCGGAAGCACACCGGAGGACGACGAAGACGACGAGCCGCAGCGCTTCCCGTACCGCTACCGGGCCATCGCCAGCAAGGGCGACGTGACCCGCGAAGTCAGCAGCAACATGCTCAATGACGAGATTTACGGCAGGATCCGCACACTGGCCCGCAACGGGGATGCAGAGGCAGCCGCTGCAGCCTTGACGCGCCACTCAGACATTTCCATGAAGCAGGCGCGGGAGTTCATCGAACTCCTCGACGACTAAGCGCCGGCCAGCCCGCAGGCCGGCCGGCTCAGAGCCGATCGGTTGGTCAGTTGGTTCCTGAGATTCCCGCGAGCAGCTGCTCGAACGGAAGGGATTCCATGGGCGCCAGCTTGCGGCCCGGCTGCAGCCCTTCCAGGAGCTGCGAAAACTCGCCGGATGCCCGGTCCACCCTGCTGGCCAGGGAGGTGCCGGCGTCGCTCGCTGCGCCCCAGTCCTGTGGCCCGGCGAACACGGCCGTGGCTGCAATCCGGGTGCGGAGGTAGCTGAACAGGGGGCGCATGGCGTAGTCCAGAACCATCTGGTGCCGGTCCGTGCCGCCGGTGGCGCCCAGCAGGACCGCCTTGCCGTCCAGTGACTTGGGGTCCAGCACGTCGAAGAACGACTTGAAGAGCCCGCTGTACGAGGCGCTGAACACCGGGGACACCGCGATGATGCCGTCTGAAGCTTCAACCGCGGCGATCACGTCGGCCAGGCGCGGGGCTGCGTAGCCCGTAACGAAGTTGTTGGCGATGTCCACCGCCAGGTCCCGCAGCTCGACGGTTTCCACTTCCACGCTGTATCCGGCGGCCTCCAGTTGCCGCTTGGCCGACGCCGCCAACTGGTCGGCAAGAAGGCGGCTCGACGACGGGACGCCGAGTCCGGCGGAAAGGACGGTGATGCGGCGGGTTTCCATGGCGTTCTCCTGTTGCTGGTTCACTCATCGTACATGCATTTGCATCTACTTGATGAACAGGCGTCGCTTCTGGAGTATTCCCTGCGCAGGATCCCCAAGCAGGGCTGCGGTCCGGAGCCATCCCGCGAAGAGGGAATCTACAGCGTGACAGTCCCGCGGATGCAGGTGGCGGAGTGGCCGCCCACCCAGATGTTCGGCCCCTCGGCGGAGACGTGGACGCGGCCTGCACGGCCCAGCACGGTGCCCTGTGCCGCCACGTACTGCTCCGGCGCCCGCCCGGTGCTGATCAGCCACTGCGCGGCGCCTGCGTTGAAGCTGCCCGTCACGGGATCCTCCACCATGGCATCGCCCGGGATGAAGGTACGGACCTCAAAATCGGCGTCCCCGCCCGGCAGGTGCGGGCCGATAACCCCGACCTTCAGGCTCCCCATGGCAGCAAGGTCCGGCTCGAGGGCCAGGACCTGCTCAGCCGATCCCAGCAAAACCCCAATCCACTCGGGGCCGTTGACCAGCCAGGACGCATCAAGGACGTCGGGCCCGGGCAGCCGAAGAGCGGCGGCCAGCTGCCGGCGGACAGAGCTGTCCACGGGTTCGAAGCGCGTGAGTGGCGGCGCGGCGAAGGCGAGCCGCCCGCCGTCGCGCTTTATCCGCACGAGCCCGGCCCCGCACTCCTGCACCAGCCAGTCGGCCGACTTCGGCACGCCGCCGGCCTCAAGCCAGGTGTGCGCAGAGCCCAGCGTCGGGTGGCCGGCGAAAGGAAACTCCTCGGTGCCGGTGAAGATGCGTACCCGGTAGTCCGCCTCAGGGTCCGTGGGCGGCAGCAGGAACGTGGTCTCGGAAAGATTCGTCCAGTTGGCGAAGTGCTGCATCTGCTCCGCGGACAGGTCTTCGGCGTCAACCACCACAGCCAGCGGGTTGCCGCGGTACGGTTCGGCGGAAAAGACGTCGGCCTGGTGGAACGGGCGGATTCGCAGGCTCTGGTTGGTCACCGGTGCAGGCTATCACCGGTGTGGCCGCACCCCGGCGGCGTCTGCCACACTACGTCCATGGCAGAGAACAAGACCGCCCCTACCGGGGCTGACGTCAACGACTTCCTGGCAAGGGTGGAACACCCGGTCCGCAGGGCCGATGGTTTCGAGCTGCTGGAGCTGATGCAGGACATCACAGGCCAGGAGGCAGTGATGTGGGGACCCACAATCGTGGGCTTCGGCAGCTACCACTACAGGTATGCCACCGGCAGGGAAGGCGACTCAGCCGCCGTCGGGTATTCCCCGCGGAAGGCCAACCTTGCCCTGTACGGACTGACGTACGGACCCGATGCCGGGCCGCAGCTTGAAGCCCTCGGCAAGCACAAGACCGGCGCCGCCTGCCTGTACATCAACAGGCTGGCAGATGTTGACCGCCAGGTACTGGAGGCCATGATCAGGAGCGGCTACCACCATGTAATGGCCCAACTCCACCGGCCCTGACCGCAGATGCAAAAGACCCCCGCCGCCGTTATCCGGCAGCGGGGGTCTTCGGTGCAGTCAGAAATTACTTTCCGGCTACTACGTCGAGTTCGATCACAGCGGCAACATCCTCGTGGAGACGGACGTTGGCCTGGTAAGAACCAACCGACTTGATGTGGACCGGCAGTTCAACCTTGCGCTTGTCGATGCTGCCCAGGCCTGCGGCCTCAACAGCGTTGGCGACGTCGGCCTGCTTGACGGTGCCGAACAGGCGTCCGGTTTCGCCGGCCTTGACGACCAACTGGACAGGCTTGGACTGCAGTGCAGCGGCCTGCTTCTGAGCATCTTCCAGGGAAGCGTGCTCGCGGGCGGCGCGGGCAGCCTTGATGGACTCAACCTGCTTCTCGCCACCCTTCGTCCAGGTCAGGGCGAAGTTGCGGGGCAGCAGGAAGTTACGTGCGTAACCGTCCTTGACCTCGACAACATCGCCGGCAGCACCGAGACCGGTGACTTCGTGGGTCAGAATGAGCTTTGCCATGTTAGTAAATCCCTTCCTTAACCGCGGCCAGCGCCGGAGTAAGGCAGCAGGGCAACTTCGCGGGCGTTCTTGATTGCCTGTGCGATCTTGCGCTGTTCCTGGACCGTGACGCCGGTGACGCGACGGGCGCGGATCTTTCCGCGGTCGGAGATGAACTTGCGCAGCAATGCTACGTCCTTGTAGTCGATGACAGTGATGTCAGCGGCCTTCAAGGGGTTGGACTTTGGTTTGGGCTTACGGAGTTCAGCCTTAGCCATCGTGGAGCTCCTATTCTAGGGAGCCCGTGGATATTGATCCACGGGATGGTGGTGGTCCGACGGCGATACCCGACACCATGCCGGATGGCACAGTGCCGCGGTCCCGACGCCGGGCCGAGATGATTTTTTAGAAGGGCGGTTCGGAGTCGGGGCCGTTGCCCCAGCCACCTGCATTGGAGACACCGGGCGTTGCCCAGGGATCGTCCTGTGCAGCCTGCTGGTTGCCGCCGCCGCCACCCCAGTTACCGCCGGAGTTGCCACCCTGGTTTCCACCAGAGTTGCCGCCGCCGAAGCCACCGCCGCTGTTGCCACCGCCGAAGCCGCCGCCACCCTGACCGCCGGAGCGCTGGGTGCGGTTGACCTTGGCGTTTGCGTAGCGCAGGCTGGGGCCGATTTCATCGACCTCAAGCTCGATAACGGTGCGCTTTTCGCCTTCTTTTGTTTCGTAGGAACGGCTCTTCAGGCGGCCGGTAACGATGACGCGCATGCCCTTTGTCAGGGACTCCGCTACGTTCTCGGCCGCTTCACGCCACACCGCAGCGCGGAGGAACAGGGTTTCCCCGTCCTTCCACTCATTGGACTGGCGGTCAAAGGTACGCGGGGTGGAAGCGATGGTGAAGTTCGCTACTGCCGAACCTGACGGTGTGAACCGCAATTCCGGGTCATTGGTGAGGTTACCGATGACCGTAATGGTGGTCTCGCCTGCCATCTACTGCCTCCTTGTTCGATCCTGGGTGAAGATTCGAGTCCTGCGGGGTGAAGAATGAAGAGTGGTACCGAAATTACTCGGCAACAACCTTCTGCTCTTCGGGGCGGGTGATCTTGGTGCGCATGATGGTCTCGTTAAGAGACAGCTGGCGGTCAAGTTCCTTGGCGGTTTCCGGCTTGGCGGTGAAGTTCACCACGGCGTAGATACCTTCGGACTTCTTCTTGATCTCGTAAGCCAGGCGACGACGGCCCCAGATGTCAACCTTTTCGATGGTTCCACCATCGTTGGTGATGACGTTCAGGAACTTCTGAAGCGACGGCTCAACGGTACGCTCTTCGACCTCGGGGTCGATGATTACCATCAATTCGTAAGGACGCATATGTGAACCCACCTCCTTTGGGCTAAGCGGTTACGGCATTTCCGTAACAGGAGGTTCATTTGCGATTCCATGCAAGCCCCGCCGCCGGAACGGTGGCTGGGGCGCAGCACAGACTTCAATATCTTAGTGCATTTGGACGGGATAGGCGATTCGCGCTTGACTCAAGGCTAGAGCCCGTGCTGCCGGGATGGCAGCACGGGCTCTCCTATGTGGAAAAACAGCAGATTACGACGCCGGGCCCGCCTTGGCCGGGACGTCGTCAGCTTCGAGCCCGTCCCCGGCCTGGCCTGCGGAAGCTCCGCGCCGGCGGTAGCGCAGGACTCCGATGGCCACCACAACTCCGGCCAGCGCCACGGACAGCAACAGGGATTCCCGCGTGGAGTCCAGGATGACCATGCCGATGAGCAGGGCAACGATGCTGCCGATCGACAGCCAGGTCAGGTACGGGAAGAGCCACATTTTCAGGGCAAGGTCCTTGGCGGCGGCGCCCATGCGCTTGCGGAGGATCAGCTGCGAGGAGGCGATGACCAGCCAGACGAACAGCGCAATGGCGCCGGAGGTGTTGACCAGGAACAGGAAAACGGTGTCCGGTGCGATGTAGTTCAGGCCAACGGTGACGAAGCCGACAACCGTGGAGGAGAGCACCGCAGCGACCGGCACGCCGCGGCGGGAAATCTTCGCCCAGGAAGCGGGGGCGTCTCCGCGCTTGGACAGCGAGAACAGCATGCGGCTGGCGGTGTAGAGCCCGGAGTTCAGGCAAGACAGGACCGAGGTGAGCACCACGATGTCCATGATGGTTCCGGCGCCCGGAATTCCGAAGAGCTCAATGACGGCAACGTAGGGGCTCTTGGCCACGCTGGCATCGTTCCACGGCAGCAGTGTGACCACGATGGCGATGGAGCCGATGTAGAAAACGAGGATGCGCCAGACGGTGGACTTGACGGCCTTCTTGACTGCGTCCACCGGATTCTCGGACTCGCCGGCGGCAATGGTGGCGATTTCGGCGCCGAAGAAGGAGAACACCACAACAAGGATTCCGGCCAGGACGGCGCCGGGGCCATTGGGCATGAATCCGCCGTTGTTCAGCAGGTTGTCAACGCCGGGGGCGGGCACGCCGGGAACGAGGCCCAGGATGGCCGCCACGCCGAAGAGCAGGAACAGGATGATGGCGGTGACCTTGATGGAGGCGAACCAGAACTCAAACTCACCGTAGGACTTGACCGAACCGAGGTTGGTCAGCGTCAGGAGGACCATCAGGATCAGCGCCCAGACCCACTGGTCGATGCCCGGAATCCACCGGTGCATGATGGCCGCCCCCGCGGTGGCTTCGATGCCCAGCACGATGATCCAGAACCATGCATAGAGCCAGCCGATGCTGAATCCGGCCCAGCGGCCCAGCGCCTTGTCCGCGTAGGTGGAGAATGAGCCGGTCTCAGGGTGGGCTGCGGCCATCTCACCAAGCATGCGCATCACCAGGATGACCACGATGCCAGCGGCCATGTAGGCCACCAGGATGCCCGGGCCCGCCTGCTGGATGGCGGCGCCGGATCCGACGAAGAGTCCTGCGCCGATAACGCCGGCAATGGCGATCATGGAAAGGTGCCGTGGTTTGAGCGACTTGGACAGTTGCTGGTCAGCGGGCATGCGTGCGCCGTCCTTCTGGTTATTGCGTGGAGTTGGGGCTACTGGCGGCGGCGGAGGTTTCCCGGGGCCCTTCCAGTGCGGTGGATCACAAGTTTCTCCCACCCTAGACCCGCTCCGGCCTCCGCGATTATGTGCATCGGCACAAGCTCGCAGCATCCAAATCAGAACTTTCTCCAGCTGCGGACATCTCAGGGCATCAAAAGATGCATGCAGGGCAACACTGAAATCTCGAGGAAACGCGGCGCCCAATCTTGAGCCAATCCAGCGCCTATTTGGATGGCAACCCGAACTGCGGCCGCTATATATTCCTTCTTACGGCTGGGTTTCGCGCTGGCGGCGGGAACCAGCCGGGACGTACCTCCGGGGCGGGAACCCGGCGGTACGGCTGCCGTGCCGGTACACATGCGCAAGAATGCGGTCTCCTTTCTTAACAGGATGGGGACCCCATGTCTTTGGTAGGCCGGAGCAAGGAACTGGACAGGATCCTGTCGGTGATCCGTGGACCCAAGGATTCCGCCCTGGTGGTGTCCGGCGGCAGGGGAGCCGGAAAATCTGCAGTCCTTGCTGAAATTTCTGCCCTGTGCGAGTACCCCACGGTGTTCCTCAGCGCCAGCGCGTCCGAGTCCGACTGGCCGCTCTCCGGGATCACGGCCCTCCTGAACAGGATGGACGACCCGGTCCTGAACCGGATCGCGGACGAGCTCCTGCGGGACGCGGCGGGCACCCTTAACGTCCCGGCTTTCTCGGCGACGCTCCTGGCCGGCCTGCTCCAGCGCTCGTCATCCCGGACGGTTATTGCCATTGACGACGCCGACCGGCTCGATCCCGGAAGCCAGGCAGTGATCGGTTTCCTGGCCAGGCGCCTGACCGGAACCGACGTTGCGCTGTTCCTCAGCGCCCGTGGCGCCCCGCCTGACAGCCCGTTCAACGGACTGGAGTCGCTCATGCTCAATCCGCTGAGCTACAACGAAACGGTGCGGATGCTGGAGGCCATCCCCGCAAAGCAGGCCACGACGGCGGCCGCCCACGCAGTTGCCTCAGCCACCCCGGGAAATCCGCTCGCCGCCGTCGAGCTTTACCACCACCTGCTGGAGCGGCAGGCCGACGGGAAGTACGCCATGCCCATCCCGTTGCCCTGCAGGGGCAGCTTTGAAACGGAATTTGCGGCGGTAGTGGGCCGGCTGACTCCGGCGGCCCGCGGCATCCTCGACCTTCTCTCGCTGTCCTGCCGGACCGACATCGGAGCACTGGAAGAGGTCAACGGGGACGTATGGTCCGGCGTCGACGAACTGCTGTCCGAAGGGCTGGCCAGCCGAACGGGGGCCCACCTGCGGATCCGCGACCAGTTGCTGCGCGGCTACGTCTTTTCCACCATGACCCCTGCGGCGAGGACCGCCAGCCACCGTGCGCTGGCACACGCCTCAGAGTCTTCTGATCCGTACGCCAGGCGCTGGCACTTGAGCTACACGGCGCTGGAGCGCCAAACCCCGTTCAGCCTGCTGCGGCACGCGGTGGACCTGATCCGGGGCGGAGATGTGCCGTTCGCCGTCGAGTATGTTGAGCGCGCGCTGACCCTCAACCCGTGGGAGGCCGAAACCGCTGCACGCCTCGCCGCCATTGCCGAACTCCTCTTCAGCCTCGGCGAATTCGTGTACGCCCGCCGCTATCTGGACTGGGCGCGCCGGGTCACCCGCAACCCGGCCCTGATCCTTCGGCTGACCGGACTGGCCTTTGAAATCCAGTTCGCCCAGGGCGCTTCGGTGCGCTCGAGCATGGTGCTGCGCCTGGCCAAGGAGTTCGGCCGGCACGACCCCGCATACACCGCGGCCCTGTTGGCCGGTGCAGCCCTCTACTATGCGGAACGGTGGGAGCTGGCGGACGCAGCCGAAGTGCTCCGCTATGGCGCCGGCTTCCGGGATGCGGCATCACCCGAGTGCCTGGCCATCGCCGAACGCGCAAAGACGCTAACGGGCTCCATCAGCGGGGATGCCACCAGCCTTGCCCGCAAGCACGAGCCTGCCGGGGAAGCCCGTGCACTGTGCCTGCTGGTGCAGGGCCGGGCCCTCAGCTACGCCGAGCGGTATGAGCACGCGGAGGAGGCCTTCGCCATGGTGCGCAGTTCCGACGGAGCCGGCGACACCAACTGGCGGGAGTGCGCGATGTTCCTGGCCGTGGACAACGAGGTGCGGGCGGGCAACGTCCGCGTGGCGGTCCGGCTCATCGACGAACTGGAAGCGCAGGAGCCTGAGATCAAGTATTTCCGTGGGATGCGGCACCTCTTCCGGGTGTGGCGGGCACACGCACTGGGGGACGAAGCCCAGGCCACCACGCACGCCACCGAAGCCCACCGGTTCGCAGCTTCCGAAAACCATCCCGCGCTCTCCGCCCAGCTGGCAGCCATGCAGGGCCATTTTGCGTTGCTGCGTGGGGATCTGGCGGAAGCCTGCGCCCAGCTGTCCCGGGCCGCGGAGATCGGGATGTGCTTCGGCAATCCCACCCTGCTCCGCTGTGAGGCGGACCTGGTGGAGGTGTTGGTCCGGCTTAACCGGCACCGTGAGGCCACGCTGGCCCTGCAGCGCCTGGAAAGCCGCTCCGTGGGCCTGCGGTCACCCTGGCTGATGATGGCCGTGGCGCGAAGCCGCGCCATGCTGGCGGACGGGGAACAGTCCCTGCAGCTTTTTGCCCGGGCACTCGAAGCCAGGACCGGGCATGAATCAATCCTTGAGCGTGCCCGCACCCTGCTGTGCTACGCAGAACGCCTCAACGCTTTCGGACGGCTCCGGGACGCCCGGGATGCCCTCATGCGCGCCAAGGTGATGTTCGACGAGGCCGGCGCTGATGCGTGGACCCAGCACGTGGATGTGCTGCTGCTGGACGAACGGGTGGAAGCTGCCCGGCCGCAGGGCAACCCGGCCATGATGCTGCTGGCCGACCATGAACGTGCCCTGGCCCGGATGGTGGCGCGGGGGCTCCGCAATAAGGAAATCGCGGCAACCCTCTACGTGTCCGTCCGGACGGTCGAAGTGCGGCTGACTGCCATCTACCGGAAGCTCGGCGTGGAGTCCCGCGCGCAGCTGACAGCCCTCGCCAGCACGAAGGAATCGACGCCGTCGGAGCCGTACGTACTGCCCGTCCTGTAGGGCCCAAAGCCTGCAAATGCAGGTATCCGCAGTATCCACACTGATCCCGGGACAGACCCACAAAGCCCCTTCTGAACCCCGCCGGGCCGGCATTTTGAAAGCTAGCTTTTCTTCACGGCCAGCCATCAGCGGACATGCCGGGAAGGGGTCACCTTGGCAGAGATACCAGTAGCCAGAACCCGGCGTGCCGGCCTTGACTGGCCCGTTGCGCCCGTTGCTGCACAACGGAAGGCAACACCGCAGTTGGCGGCGGCGGATACCGCAGGAACCCGGTTTCTGCGGCCGCCAACTGCACACCCGGCCAACGCCACGGCTAACGCCCAGGCCAGCGCTCCGGCAACCGGGCGCAAAGCCGCAGCCTCCTGGCTCTCCACGCACGTCAATTTGCTGCGTGCGGCTGATTCTCTCCTGGTCATGGGGGCGGTGGGCGCCGGCTACCAGCTGTCCAACGTGGGATTCGCACCGGCGGACCCGGGCGACGCGGGAACGGCGGCCGCGGCGGCTGCGATTGCCCTCCTGTGGCTCGCCGGCCTGGAGGTCTACCGGACACGCGACGCGAAACTGCTGGGCATCGGCGCCGACGAATTCAAGCGCGTCACCTCGGCAACCCTGCGGGTCTTCGGACTGATGGGACTGGCGGCCGTGCTGTTCTCCCTGCACGGTGCAACCGCTTTCGTTACGGTTTCGCTGCCGCTGGGCCTGCTGGGGCTGACCGCAAACCGGTGGGCGTTCCGCCGCCGGCTGACGGCCCAGAAGGCCAGGGGCCGGTGCCTTTCCCGGGCGCTGGTGGTGGGTGATCCGGACGACGTCCGCTACGTGGTGCAGCAGGTCCTGCGGAAATCGGGGCCGGTGTACCAGATCCTGGGTGTGTGCCTCCCGGGGGCCCGGCGTGGAGCCGTCCTCCGGGTGGACGGGCGGGCCATCCCGGTGCTCTGTTCCACGGATGACATTGCCCGCACTGTCCGGCTTGCGGAGGCCGACTCGGTGATCATCGCCGGGCCCCTCCCTGGCGGCAACCGTTTCATCCGTGAGCTCGGGTGGCGGCTTGAGGAATCGTCAACGGAACTCATCCTTGCGGCCACGCTGACCAACGTAGCGGGCCCCCGGATCCACTGGCGGCCGGTTGAGGGGCTGCCGCTGATGCACGTCGACATCCCGCAGTACACCGGTGCCAAGCACGCGATGAAGCGGGTGATGGATGTGGGGATGGCGCTATCAGCCCTCCTGGTGCTGTCCCCACTGCTCCTGGTCCTGGCGGCCATCGTGCATCTGGACAGCCCGGGCCCGGTGTTCTTCCGCCAGGACAGGGTGGGCCGGGACGGGCAGGCATTCGGCATGCTGAAGTTCCGGTCCATGGTGGTGGACGCGGAAGCCAGGCTGGCAACCCTGGGTGCGCAGAACGAGGGCGCCGGGGTGTTGTTCAAGCTGCGCGACGACCCACGGGTGACGCGCTGCGGCCGGTGGATGCGCAAATACTCCCTCGATGAGCTGCCGCAGCTGTGGAACGTGGCCCGCGGCGACATGAGCCTGGTGGGACCGCGGCCGCCGCTGGCCCGGGAGGTCAGCGGCTATGAACGCCACACCCACCGCCGCCTGCTGATCAAACCCGGCATCACGGGGCTCTGGCAGATCAACGGGCGCTCCGACCTCCCCTGGGATGAGGCCGTCCGGCTCGACCTCTACTACGTCGAAAACTGGTCCATCGCCGGGGACCTGCTGATTCTCTGGCGGACGTTCCGGGCAGTCGTCCGGCCGTCCGGCGCCTACTGACCCAACCGCACTCCGGAAAGAAAGTGATATGAGAGCCTTCCCGAATCCTTTCCAAGCCCACACCCACCGGCAACCGTCGCGGAAACTGCGGATCGCCGTCGTGGGCGCCGGGTACTGGGGGCCCAACCTGGCCCGCAACCTGCAGGCAAGCCCCGACTGGGACCTCGTTGCCATCTGCGACCTGGACCTTGAACGCGCACGAAAGCTGGCGGCGGCGGTGGGTGAAATTCCCGCCGTCGAATCCCTGGACGAAGTGCTGGACACCTTCGACGTGGATGCCGTGGCCATCGCGACGCCGGCCCGCACGCACCACGGCACCGTCATGACGGCGCTGCGCGCCGGCAAGCATGTCCTGGTGGAGAAACCCCTGGCGGACAGCCGGGCGCACGGGCTGGAAATGGTGGCTGAGGCCGAAGCCAACGGCCTGGTGCTCATGGCGGACCATACGTACTGCTACACCCCGGCCGTCCTGAAGATGCAGGAACTGGTCCAGTCCGGGTCGCTGGGCGAGATCCTGTTCGTGGACTCCACCAGGATCAACCTGGGGCTGGTGCAGCCGGACGTCAACGTGTTCTGGGACCTGGCCCCGCATGACCTTTCCATCCTCGACTTCGTCCTTCCGGGCGGGCTCAACCCGGCCGAGGTCTCAGCCTTCGGGGCGGACCCGCTGGGCACCGGGCGGGACTGCGTGGGCCACCTGAACTTCCGGCTTCCCAACGACGCCACGGCCCACGTGCACGTGAACTGGCTGAGCCCCACCAAAATCCGGCAGATGGTGATCGGCGGATCGCTGCGGACCCTGGTCTGGGACGACCTCAACCCGCAGCAGCGGCTCAGCGTGTACGACCGGGGCGTCAGCCTGGACCGGCAGCCCAAATCAGCCGGGGAAAAGGCCTCCACCAACATCTCCTACCGGCTGGGCGACACCTGGTCCCCGGCACTGCCCGAACGGGAGGCCCTCAGCCAGGTGGTGGCGGAGCTGGCCTACTGCATCCGCAACGGCCAGGAGGCCCGTACGGGCGGCGCATCCGGGCTCCGCGTGCTTTCCGTGCTCGAAGCGGTGACCCGGAGCCTCACGCAGGACGGCCAGCCCGCTGCTGTTGCCGGAGCTGAACTTGCCGAAGAGATGGAGGGAGTGCGGTGAGCCGGCTGGAGGGGGCCAATGTCCTGGTAACGGGCGGGGCCGGGACCATCGGTTCCACGCTGGTGGATGCGCTGCTTCAGGCGGGCGCGGGCCGGATCGACGTCCTGGACAACATGGTCCGCGGCCGGCTTGGAAACCTTGAGGCTGCCCTTTCATCCGGACGGGTGGAACTGGTGCAGGGAAACATCCAGGACCGGGATCTCGTCAACGACCTCGTCCAGGGCAAGGACGTGGTGTTCCACCAGGCAGCCATCCGGATAACCCAGTGCGCCGAGGAACCGCGGCTGGCGCTGGAGGTGCTGGTGGACGGAACGTTCAACGTCATTGAGGCGGCGGCCGCGCACAAGGTGGGCAAACTGGTGGCGGCTTCCAGCGCTTCCGTTTACGGGATGGCAGAGGAATTCCCGACGGCGGAACGGCACCACCACGCCAACAATGACACCTTCTACGGGGCAGCCAAGTCGTTCAACGAGGGCATGGCCCGCAGCTTCCGCGCAATGACGGGGCTGGATTACGTGCTGCTGCGCTACTTCAACGTCTACGGTCCGCGGATGGACGTGCACGGACTGTATACCGAGGTGCTGGTGCGGTGGATGGAGCGGATCATGGACGGCCGGCCGCCGCTGATCTTCGGCGACGGGCTCCAGACCATGGACTTCGTGTACACCACGGATGTGGCAAGGGCCAACGTGCTCGCCGCCGCCGGCGACATGCACGAGGGCGTCTACAACATTGCCAGCGGAACAGAGACAAGCCTCCTGGAGATGGCACAGGCGCTGCTGCGGGTGATGGGCTCGGGCCTGGCAGTGGAACATGGCCCCGCCCGGCTGGTCAACGGTGTGGTGCGGCGCCTGGCGGACACCACCGCCGCTGCCCGGGACCTCGATTTCAAGGCCGAGGTGGGCCTGGAGGAGGGACTCCGCGATCTGGTGGCCTGGTGGAGACCGCTGCGCGATGAGATCGCTGCATCCCGGAAGGCCGGTGTGTGATGAGTGCTGAAGCGGTGCTTTCGCGGATCAATGTCATGAAGCCGTGGCTGGGGGAGGAAGAGGCCCGGGCCCTGGCCGAGGTGGTTGCCTCGGGCTGGGTGGCCCAGGGGCCCAAAGTCAAGGAGTTCGAGGAGAAGTTCGCCGCGATGCAGGGGGTGCGCCATGCCGTCGCGGCCTCCAGTTGCACCACGGCGCTGCATCTGGCGCTGGCGGTGGCCGGCATCGGTCCCGGGGACGATGTGGTGGTGCCGTCGCTGTCCTTCATCGCGACGGCGAACGCTGTGACCTACCTGGGCGCACGGCCTGTGTTTTGCGATGTGGACCCGGCCACCGGCAATGTCACGGCGGAGACCATCCACGCGGCGCTCACCCTGGATACACGGGCCGTGATTGTGGTGGACCAGGGCGGGGTGCCGCTGGACCTGGACCCGATCCGTGTCCTGTGCGACCGCCACGAGATCACCGTCATCGAAGACGCTGCCTGCGCGGTGGGGTCCACGTACCGTGGCCGGCCCGTGGGCGCCGGCGCGGACGTTGCTGTCTGGTCCTTCCACCCGCGCAAGATCCTCACCACCGGTGAGGGTGGAATGCTGACCACCAACAGGGCGGACTGGGCGGCCCGGGCCAGGACCCTGCGGGAGCATTCGATGAGCGTGTCCGCGGCGGACCGCCATGGTTCCACGCTGGCCCCGCCCGAGTTCTTCCTCGAAGTGGGGTTCAACTACCGGATGACGGACCTGCAGGCCGCCGTCGGCATCGTCCAGCTGGGCCGGCTCCCGGAGATCCTGTTGCGGCGGCGCGAGATCGCGGCCAGGTATGTGGCAGGACTGTCCGGCCTGCGGGGGCTGCGGCTGGTGTCCGATCCGCCGTACGGGACCAGCAACTTCCAGTCTTTCTGGATCGAGGTGTTGCCGACTTTCGCCACCACGCGTGAAGGCCTGATGGAGCGGCTGGCCGAGGCCGGGATCTCGGCGCGGCGGGGCATCATGGCCGCGCACCGCCAGCCCGCCTACAAGTGGCGCGATACGGGCAACGCCTGCCTGCAGCAGACCGAACGGCTTAACGACAGGACGCTGATCCTGCCGGTCTACCACGAGCTGGACGACGAAGGGCTGAACCGCGTCATCAGTACCATCCGCGCTGCCGCGGCCGGAGCGGACGCATGAGCGAGCTGATCCTGATCGCTGCCAGCGGCCTGGCCCGCGAAGTCCTGGCGATGGTGCGCAGCAGCGGCCAGTACGACGTCGTCGGCCTGCTGGATGACGACCGGGAGATGGCGGGCGTGACCGTGGACGGCGCGCCGGTGCTCGGAACGATCGATGACGCCGCGAACTTCAAGCACGCGTTCGTCCTGGTGTGTATCGGCTCAGGCAGGGCGCGGGAGGCCGTGGTGGAACGGCTCACGGCCCAGGGATTCAACGAATCCCGCTATGCCACCGCGGTGGACCCCACGGTCCAGTACCCGGAGGGGTGCCGGATCGGCCGGGGCAGCATCCTGCTGCGCAACGTCACGCTGACCGCGGCGGTGACCATCGGCGCCCACGTGGTGGCCATGCCGTCGGTGACCTTCACGCACGACGACGACGTGGCGGACTTCGCCACGTTCGCTGCGGGGGTGTCGCTGGGCGGCGGAGTCCGGGTTGGCCGGGCGGCCTACCTCGGCATGAACGCGAGCGTCCGCGAGCGGACATCGGTGGGGGCCTACGCGACGGTAGGGATGGGAGCGGCGGTGCTGAGCAACGTGCCCGACGGCGAGACCTGGGTTGGGGTGCCGGCCCACGAGATCGAGCGGGCGGCTTTTACGTATGGAGGTGCGCTGTGAGTGCGGAAGCAGTGTCATCGGTTGGCGTGGTGCCACTGGTGGACCTTGTGGCGCAGCAGGCCGAGGTCCATGGCGAGGTCATGGCTGAACTGGCGGACGTCCTTGGCTCGGCATCGTTTATTGGCGGCCCGGCCGTTGCTGCGTTCGAGACTGCGTATGCGTCCTTTCTGGGAGCACGTCACTGCATTGGGGTGGCGAACGGAACGGACGCATTGGAGCTGGCACTGCGGGCAGCGGGTGTGACGGCCGGCGGCGAGGTCATCCTTCCGGCAAACACGTTCATCGCCACGGCGGAGGCCGCGAGCCGGATTGGAGCTGTACCGGTTCCGGTGGACGTGGATCAGGAGTACCTGCTGATCTCCCCGGAAGCCGTGGCCGCGGCCGTGACGCCGCGGACGCAGGCGATCGTCCCGGTTCACCTCTTCGGGCAGACGGCCTTCATGGAGCAGTTGATCCCGGTGGCTGAAGCCTGTGGGGCTGCGCTGATTGAGGATGCGGCGCAGTCACAGGGGGCTACACGCTTTGGCCGCCACGCCGGCACCTGGGGACTCGCTGCGGGAACCAGTTTCTACCCGGGCAAGAACCTCGGGGCGGCCGGGGACGCCGGCGGCGTACTGACTGACGATCCCACGATTGCTGCCACGGTCCGGATGCTCGGCGCCCACGGCAGCCTTGAGAAGTACCGGCACGACGCCGTCGGGATCAATTCCCGCCTGGACACGGTCCAGGCCGTGGTGCTCAAGGCAAAACTGGCCCGGTTGCAGGGGTGGAATGCGTTGCGCCGGGCCGCCGCGGAACGCTACTCGGCCCTGCTGGCCGGTATTCCCGGGGTCGTGCTGCCGCGGGAGGCTCCCGGAAATTCGGATGTGTGGCACCTATACGTGGTTCGGGTCCCGGACCGCGACGCGGTTCTCGCAGCCCTGCAGGCGGCGGGGATCCAGGCCGGCATCCACTACCCGGTTCCGGTACACCTCAGCGGGGCGTACGGGTCCCATGGCTGGGTTGCGGGTTCGTTCCCTGTTGCCGAGGAGGCTGCCGGCCAGATCCTGTCCCTGCCCCTGTATCCGCACATCACCGCGGAACAGCAGGAGCGGGTGGCCGGGGCCCTGGGGGACGCGGTGCGGCCTTGATGCAGTCCTCGGGGAGCCCCCAGTGAAGCGTCCCGCGCCTTCCGCTGAACCAGTAAACGTTCAACCCGGGGCCGGGTTGCGGAGGCCGGGCGCCACTACCGCCCTCGCGTGGAGCCTGCTCAACACTGGCCTCGCCAAATTCGGCACCCTGGGAATCGGGATCGTACTGGCACGGCTGCTTGGTCCGGAATCGTACGGCAGCTTCGCCGTGGCCATGGTGGCGTTGCTTGCGGTCCTTACTTTCAACGAATTGGGCGTCAGCCTCGCTATCGTGAGGTGGCCCGGGAACCCCGCACTGATCGCTCCCACGGTTACCACCATCTCCATTGCCAGCAGCGTCGTGATCTGCGGTGCCGGCCTCGTTGCAGCCCCCTGGTTTGCCGGGTTCATGGGCGATCCCGAATCGACTGGCGTTGTCCGTGTCATGGTCTGCTGCGTCCTGGTCAGCGGCGTGGTGGCCACGCCCGCAGCGCTGATGCAACGCGCGCTTGACCAGAAAATGAAAATGCTTATTGACCAGGTGAATGTGTGGACGGGTGCCGTCGTCTCGGTGTGCCTGGTCCTGGCCGGCCTCGGCGCGATGAGCCTTGCTGTGGGCCGCTTGGCGGGAACTGTTGCCGCCGGCGTGCTGTTTGTCGTCAAATCCCCGTTGCCCCTGAGGGTGGGTATGGACCGCGCGTACCTGTTACCCCTGCTCCGGTTCGGCCTTCCCCTCGCAGGGACCAGCATCATCGTCTTTTGCGTGGGCTACCTGGACCAGCTCATTACAGGCAGCACGTTGGGGCCGGTCATGTTGGGGATGTATGTCCTCGCGTTCAATCTCTCCAATTGGCCTGCGACTGTCTTTTCACAGCCCCTGCGCAGCGTGGCGCCAGTCGTTTTGGCCCGGCTTCAGCACGACAGCGGGAAAATGCGCACAACTGTTACAGCCCTCATTGGCGTCTCGGCGAGTGTGGTCTTCCCTGCCGTCACACTGCTGGCGGCCGAGGCAGACGCCATCGTTCGGCTTGTGTACGGGGACGCGTGGGCCAACGCCGCCGCCGCACTGTTTTGGCTTGCAATGCTGGCAGGGTTCCGTATCCTCTTTGAGCTGCTCTACGACTATCTTGTGGTGGCCGGGATGACGGGCTCCATCATGTCCATCCAGGTCTTCTGGCTGGCAGCCCTGGTGCCGGCCCTCTTCTTCGGTGCCGCCGGGGGCATTTCAGGGATAGCCCTGGCCCAGTTCGCCGTGGTTGTGGCGCTGGTCTTTCCCTTGTACCTGTGGCGGCTGCGGACGGTAGGACTTCATCCGGGCCTTGTGCTCCGCCAACTCCTCCTTCCGGCTACGGGTTCAGTCATACTGCTGGCTCTGTCCGGGCTGCTAAACCTGATGGACCTGCCGGCTGTGTGGGCACTGGTCTTATCCGGTATCGCTGCAACATTGGTCGCCGCAGGCCTGCTCTGGTTGAAGCGCTCCGACGTGGGCATCCTGAAAAAGTTGGGAAGGAGCGGCGGCCTTGGAGACCATTAGCGGGAACAGGGAAAACTTCCAGGCCCTGGTCCACCGGGCATCACGGCTCGCTGCGGCCGGACAGTGGGAACGGGCGGCAGTCCAAGCCCAAATCGCTGCGCGCTTCGCGTGGACGGATCACACCGGCCTCTTTGCCAGCCAGGAGCTGGAAGAAGTCCTGGGCCTCATCCGCCAATCGGTTGAACCGCCCCCTCCGCGATTCCTCGCCAGGACTTCGAACGTCCGTCGGGTTGTCCACGTGGCCACGCAGGTATACGGCACCGGTGGACACACCCAAAGCATCGCCCATTGGATCAGGCAGGATCAGGCTTCGCGGCATGAGCTGGTCGTCACCAGGCAGGGAGGCTCTGACGTCCCGGACAAGATTGCGTCCTGTCTTCCGGACAGCGAAGCACTGACGTTGCTTGACCGTATGGCCGGAGGACTGGTCCATCGCGCGGCTGTGCTCCGGCGGATGGTTGCTTCAGCCGACGTGGCCGTAGTGCACGCGCATCCGCACGATGTGGTGCCAACCCTTGCTTTGGGACTGCCCGGGTTGCCGCCCGCGGTCTTCGTCAATCATGCCGATCATGTCTTCTGGCAGGGTACGTCGGCTGCCGGCGTCGTCCTGTGCCTGCGCGAAAGCGGCAGGGACCTGGCCGTTAACCGCCGGGGAGTCGAAGCCGGGCGCTGCGTCGTAGCCAACAGGCCACTCGAACTCCACGGGCTCACCGGGCCCGCTGCGACTCGACGGTCGGCGCTTCGATCGGACCTCGGGGCCCGGGAAACAGACTTCGTTGTGGTCTCTGCCGCGGCCGGCAGCAAGTACGACCCCGTGGGAACAGACTCCCTGATAGGACTTTTTCAGGCATTCCTGGTTGAACGGCCAGGCTCCCGGCTGATTGTGGCCGGACCTGACCCGACAGGAATCTGGTCCCGGGCTGCCGAGGCAACCGGTGGCCGGATCCAAGCGCTCGGCAGGTTGCCGAACATCTCCACCCTGCTGGGTGCCGCGGATGCCTACGTTGATTCCTTTCCCTTTGCGTCCCTGACATCCCTGCTTGAGGCAGGATCACACGGCCTCCCGCTAGTAACGTTCAGGGGACACCCTGAAGACTGCGCCGTACTCGGTTCCGATTCACCCGGCCTTGACGGCCTTCTCCTGGCGCCGACGGGTCCAGCTGAATTTGTTTCCGTGTTGAAAATGCTGTCGGATTCCCCATCGTTCAGGGCAACTCGCGGGGCCGCCGTCCGAAAGGCAATTATTGACACGCACAGTCCCTCAGCCTGGCAGGAAACGGTCCGCGGGGTCTACGCCGCGGCCGGCCGTGCGGGATCGACACCCATTGTCACGGGTCCCACTCCATGGCGGAACGGTCCGCTGGACCGGATGGTTGCAAAAGTGCAGCTGGAAACCGGGTATGCCGGGATGGGCGCTGCCGTTGCCGACAGCCTGCCGTTCCTTGCAGCGCCCGAAAGGGTCAGCCGATGGGCTGACCTGCGTGTGTCGCAGTCGTTGAGTCCCACCCAGCTGCTTCCAGACCGTTTCCGGTGCTGGCTTTCAGATGCACGCAGGCGCTTCACGCCAGCTTCATAGCCAAAGGTATGGACCTGGGGTTCCGGTAATACGCGCTGGCGGCTTCCACACCGGGTCCGGCCAGGATCCAAGCCCCAGTAGTTTGGTGGAATCCCAGCAGGACCCGTCTTCCCTGCAGGGCCTGAACGGCACTCCGGATCGTGGCGCCATTGACGTTCGTGATGGCCACGGTTGAACCGGGGTGGTGCGCGGCCACCAGGCCGGCCAAGGTGGCTTCGTCAGCGGTGAAGAAGCTGAACCGGACGTTGCGCCGGGGCAGCTCCAGGGGTCCGCCCATCCGCCGCGACCCACCATGGTTGGGGTAGACACTGATCACCGAGGCCTCAATGACCCCCGCAGAGGCGCAAATCTCGTCAATATCCCGCCGAAGGTCCCCCAGGACCGTGGGCAGGCGCAGGGATGAGTTCTTCCTCAACCGGTAGGCAGCAAGGGACTCCCGCAGCCAGCGGTACCGCCACTTATGGGCGCCGAAAGGAGCGCGAAGGGCTTTGATGACCCGGACGGGCCGCTTGACCGTGCCGCAGGTGGTCATGATCGGAAGCTGGTCCGGGTACGCCACCGCGATATGTTGATGCGCTTCGGCCAGGCGGTGAAGATTTATGGTCAGGCTATTGTGCGTCAGCGGAATGTCCGCCACGACAACCCGTTTGCCCAGGGTCCTGAGTCTTGCCCCGTATTCGACGGCATAGGCGTGCCACGAAAGATCGATCTCCTGGCTGATGGGATAAAGCCGGACCTGCTCCTTACGGGCCATGAAGAGAACCTCATCAAGGCTGTCGACTTCCGCCAGTGCCGGTTCATGCTCGCCCGAAAGAAATGTACGGTCCCGTATGAGTCCGAGGAGGCGGCCGTCCCGGGTAACTCCCGTTGCTCCGGCCATGCCCAGCGACTCATCCTGCATGAGCGCGGCGGCAGCTTTTTCCAGCGCAGGGATGGAGTGCAGGTAAACATCCTGATGGACAAAGACAACCACGTCGTTTCGCGCCAGGGACGCCCCGTAGTTCAGAGCCGCTCCGGCTGATGAGAACCGTTGGGTCGTGTTGTCCATGGGCAGGTATTCGCTGCCTTCAGCTTCGAACAGGCCGGCCTCCACGGAAGGCGACAGACACTCGCTGAGCACGCGGGGATCGTTGTAGACACAAATGATGGAAACGGGCACACGCGGCCGCGTTTCAACGCTGCGCGGGGACACCTGAACCCCGTTCCTCGTAGGAAAGTGTGTCGGGCACCATCAGGGATGGATGGTCGTCGTCGGGCAAAAAGGCGAGCTGCGGCCCAAGTGCGCCTTCCCTGTGGACAGCCGACGCCGGCCTGTGTCCGCCTGGGCGGGATTGGCTCCGCCGCGCCTGCCGTGGGGATTCCGTCGCCCCGGAGGCCCTGGACGCCCGCGAGTTCTCCGCCAACCGTGCAATGGAGACTGCTCCAAACATGAGGATGACGCCACCAATGAGCACTACAACAAGCGAACGAAGACGGCTGGAAAACTGCTCTGTGGCCTTGCTGGGCGGATCGATTTGGAGAGCTGTGAAGAGGTAGCGGTCATCGGCTCCGTTCACCCTTTGCGCATCCCGGAGCTGGGTAATAAGTCGTTTGCCCAATGTCTCCGCGGTGGTGATGGCGCGTTCTGGACTCGAACCGGTCGCTTCCATGCGGATCAGCTGGCCGGCTCCCGTGGTGGCCGGCAGGGTCACTGTGTAGTCGGGGGTCTCGCCATCTTCCTTGAGGAAGTCAATGACATCGGTGGAGCTCATTTTCGTCGCCATAACCTGCGTTATCAACGAACTGTCAGCAGAACGCAGATACGGGTTGTCCGAGTTCAAGGCAGCCAGTGCGGGATCGCTTCGCATTTCTTCCGTGCTGGGGAGCCGGGGTGTGACCAGTACGTAGACCGTCGACGCCATGTAACTCCGGGGCGCGAAGAAAAAAACGTAGCCCCCTGCAATCAGGGTAAGGACCAAAACCGTAAACATGGCCAGCTTGTGCCGCCACAAAACTTTGAGGACCGAGACGGGGGTCATGGTTGCCTTTCTGATTCTGCAGGGTGGGCACCCTGCCGGTTGGTGGTCGGCCTGGACGTCCGCCGTTCGTCAGCCACGAGCAGCCAAACGGTCCCGGATAGCCCGACACAAAACGGATAGATAAGGGCCACCACGGGGAAACCCAGGAAGTCGAAGGCCGCTGAGGCGGGGGCGGCGACCAGGCAGGAGGCTGCTACCGCACCGGCAAGGGTTTTCAGGCGCTCCGCTTTCGCCTTGAACGCCGCCGTCCAAGCAGCAATCCCGGGAACGACCATGTAGGCAAGCAGCGCCAGGAATCCCGGTACGCCCATTTCAACGATGGTCTTGAGGTACTGGTTATCCAGGACCTCAATAGCGTTGCGGGTGAGATACGCCCCCGGCCCTATCCCAAGCCAAGGCCTGGCCGACATCATGGCCTCCACCCTGGGATAGTCCTCAAGCCTGGCCGTGATGGAAGTATCCGCCGTCCCTGCCGTGACAGTCCCGAACAACGTCGCCACGAATCCGGGCACCGCCAGAAACAGGAGGACTGCCGCACCCAGGAAACCAAGGACTGTCCATTGTCTGGATCGGGACGGAAGAAACGGCAGGAACACGAAAGCCACCGTCAATACGCCCAGAACCGCAGAGCGGGAAATTGTTGCAGCTATGGCGAACACGATGAGTCCCGTGCCCGCCCAGTGCATCCACTTACGCCCTGTGTGATCGTAAAGCGCCCGCCACAGTGCGAGGGGAAGGAGCATCGAGGCGATGACGCCCAGTTCAATGGGGTGGAAAGTACTGCCCGCAACCCGCAGGAAACTTCCCCGTTCCTGGAAGGGCTGGTTTCCGCCGTTGTCCTTAAACCCTGGCATCAGCCCTTGAAACCAAGCCATCGGGTCCGCATGGGCAACAAATTGGTAGGCGGCCACCAGGCTGCAGAAGACAGCGCCGAACAAAAGGGCCCTCACCAGCTGCATGGCAGCGTCGACAGTCCTCGTTGTCTCGGTCGTCATCAGGACGATCCCGGACGAAGCAACCATGAGCAGCATCCAGCGGTCCGCACTTGCACGGGTGGCATCGGTCGATCCGCCGCTTATTCCCACGTACATCGCGGCATAAGAGGCGCACGAAACCACGAACAGCGCCGCCAGGACGGCCCGGCCAGGATGTTCGCGGTCGATCGTTTGGTGCAACCCAAACATGACCGACGTGGTCCACAACGCGAACACCAACAATGCCAGGACATGCGCTACGTAGCCGGCTGCTCCGAGCGGTTCCAGAACCATGTTGGATGGAAATATGAAGCACGCCGCGGCCGTTGCACGCAGCAGAAGGGGAGTTCCCTGATTTCCGTAGCCGAACTGGGTGGGGGCATCAATCAGGGCTGTCGGCCGCAGCGCTGGTTCGATCCGCAGATGCTTTCCCACATCCCCCACTCTTCCCGTTCAAACAGGCACAAAGCGCCGTTTACGGCCAATGTCGTGAGTGATATCTTAGCCACAATTCAGTCCTTTTAACCCTGCATATTTCCGCAAACTTCGTGCAGGTATAGGCCTGATATTCGCGATCGGGGAAATAGTGTGAAAGCCAAATTTGAACTCCGCAATGGTTTATACAAAACAATGTGGAGTTCCGCAAAGTCGATGTGGAAAAGCGCAATCATAATGGCGTTTATTCTGGCAGCGTCCTACATTTCACCCAGTGCGCGCACTGACGTCCCGGCGTCGGCGCAGGTACTCCTGCCGCCGGGAATCTCACTCCATCCGATCGACGGGGGCACCGCGTATTACGGCAGGTTTTCTCCATCCCTACCGGATGATCCCGGGTTCTTCCCCGTGGGGGTCTGGTTTGAAAGTGTGCTGAGTGACGTGGATATTGCGACGGACCGTGCCGCCGGCCTGAACACCTATGTGCAGCTCACCGATGATTCGAACGTGGATTTAGTGAAGTCGAACGGCCTGCACGCTTTTCCGTCCACCACGAAATCGGGATCTTCAGGTTTTGTAATCTCCGACGAAGTTGACATGTGGGGTGGTGGCGGGAACAGCAATTGGACCGGCCGGACGCAGGGCGAGGGCATCATTTGCGATCCCCCCGATTCGGCCTGTGGCTACACGATACAAGAGTCCCTGAAATTACAGTTTCCGCGCCAATCCCTGCTCTACGCCAATTACGGCAAGGGCGTGACATTTCATCTCAAGGATTCCGAAGCAGCACAATTTGTCAACCAATACCAGGATGTGGTGTCCGCGGACAATTATTGGTTCACGGACCCCTATATCTGCAGTCCGGTGGAAGGCGGTGCTGTCTTCGCTCCAGGCCGCGACCTCAGCGACGAAGAGTGCCGCACCGCAGCCCATTACGGCTGGACCGTTGACCGGGTACGCTCACTTGTCCAACCCGCCGGTTCAAAGCCCGTCTGGGCCTTCGTCGAAGTTGGCCAGCCGTTCTCCGATCCTGCTTCGCCCCCCATAAGCCCGGCGCAAGTGCACGCTGCAGTGTGGAGCAGCCTCATTCACGGCGCACGGGGCATCGTGTACTTCAATCACAATTTCGGCGGCACGTGCCTGTCGCAGCACGTCCTTCGCGATGAGTGCGGCGGTGACGTGCGTCCTGCCGTAACAGCAGTGAACCACCTCATCACCAGCTTGGCTCCAGCGCTGAATGCGCCTTCCATAACAGGCCTTATCACCAGCGGCACGCCAGGCGTGGATATGTTGGTTAAGGCCAGCGGCGGACACCTCTATCTGATGGCAGCTTCCACCCGCAACGAGCGGAGGGACGTTGCTTTTTCCCTCGCCTGCGGTTCGCCGGAGCAGGTCACTGTCCTGGATGAGGGCAGGACCATTTCCATGTCGGGCAAGACTTTTACGGATACCTTCGACGACGCGAACGCTGTCCACGTTTACCGGTTCGACGGTGGGAGCTCCTGCAACCTCGGTATCAACTGATGCCCTGCCCCTGGGATACGGTGTCCAACCGTGCGCCGTTGCCGTGACTGGCGCCCCTTGGCAGGCATCATCCTTCCGGCTTAGCGGGAGACATGCCACGGGCCCGCGACGCCTGCTCGGCTCGTCGCGGGCCCGCGGTGGGGCAGTATTGCTAGGGAGTTGCTACTTCCACGTCCACCCAGTAGTTCGTGGAGTTCCATGTATTCGTCGGAAAACCACCAGCCCCGTAGAGGTAGACGCCGTTCCCGCCGCTGGTGCCTTCAGCGAGTCCGTGCAGGATTCCCCTGTCAGCAGACTTTCCGGCAAAGAATGCACCGTCCGCCGAGTAGAAACCGTTGGGGGCCACATAGGAAACCACATAGACGGTATTGGCGGTGATGGGAATTGGCGTTGCAAAGGTGGCCCGCTGCCAGCCGGTGGCCCCTTCGTTGGTAAAGGTTACTGAGCCAAGAAGCTGCCCACCGGAAGTCCATAGCTTGCCGATATGCGTTCCGGTGTTCTGCGGCCCCTTGTAGAACCTGACGGCTGTGACATTGGCATTCGTATCCGCCTTGAATTTCATGCCAAGTTCTACTGCGGAGTTGTCCTGGACGGTAACAGTGGACGGAACCGCCGCGGAATCGAAAACAGTGCACGGGCAGCCTGCCGTTGGCTGCTGGACTGTTGTAAACGACCAGCTGAACGGCGCCGCCATGGCCTGTCCGTTGCTTCCCTTCGCCCCGGAGACTATGGCGGTAAAGGTGGTGTTGTAGCCCAACGATGCCGTCGGAGTGAAGACGGACGTGTTCGTGAGGCTGTCATACGTGAGCGTGCCGGGGACGCCCGCGTTGGACGCATCCCTGACATTGAAAGTCACGGTACTTGGATCAACCGCGCGATCGTATGTTGCCTTGACCGGACTGGCAGTGGCGACGTTCGTTGCCCCTGCTGCCGGCGACGTGGAAGATACCGTGGGCACTGTGGCCGAGGACGACCCATTGAGCACCACGTCAACCCAGTAGTTCGCGTTGTTATAGCTGTTCGATGGAAATCCAGAGGTGCCATACCGGTAGACGCCGTTCAACCCATCCACTCCGCTGGCGAGTCCATGGAGCGGGTAATTGTCCACGGTGCTGTTAAAGAACTGGCCGTCCGCCGAGTAATGCCCGTTAGGCGCGAAGTACGAAACTATGTACGTCGTGTTGGCTTGGATGGCTACAGGGGTGCTGAAGTTGGCCTGCTGCCAGCCGGAACCGGACTCTCCTGTGAACGTAACGCTCCCCAGCAACTGGCCACCACCTGTCCACAGATTTCCGGTGTGGGTACCGGTGTTGCTTGAGCTCTTGTAGAAACGGACCCCCGTGATGTTGCCGGCGATATCGGAGCGGAACTTCATCCCAAGCTCAACCGCTGAGCCATCAGGTTGATCGATGGTCCCAGGCAGGGTACCGGCCGCAAACACAGAACACGGGCACGCCGCAGTGGGTTGAGCGGCTGTGGTGAATGTCCACGAATAAGGTGCAGCCATCGCCGTCCCAGCAGAGTTGGTGGCACCGCTGACCGTGGCAGTGTACGTGGTGCTGAAGGCCAGTGCACTGCCTGGTGTGAAGGTTGCGGTGGTTCCGCTGTACGACACGCTTCCCGCCACCACCGTGGCACCTGTTTGGAGTTTGAACGTGATGCTGCTTGCGGTGACGGACTGATTGAAGGTCGCCGCTGGAGCCGTGTTGACACCCACACCCGTCGCCTTATCTGTCGGAGCCGTGGACAACACGGCCGGTGGTGCCGCTGCCGCTGCGGTCGTGAACGTCCAGGTGTACGGCGCGGCCATGGCCTGTCCCGTGGAGCTGACGGCTCCACTGACCGTGGCGGTGTACGCCGTGCTGAAGGCCAGTGCGCTGCCCGGTGCGAACGTGGCCGTGTTGTTAGCGGAGTTATAACTGGTGCTTCCCGCCACCGCAGCGTTGGAGGGACCGGTCAGGGTAAAGACAACCGAGGAGGGGACCACAGCCTGGTTGAAGGCGGCGGATGGTGTGGCAGACACCGCCACACCAGTGGCCTGGTTGGCCGGCGACGAACTGCTCACTGCCGGCGCAGGCGGTGGGGCCGTCGTCGTGAATGTCCAAGTGTAGGGACCAGTCATCGTTTGGCCCGCGGCATTGGTGGCTCCGCTTACTGTCGCAGTGTAGGTGGTGTTGTAAGCCAGGGACGACGACGGGGTGAACGTCGTTGTTCCCGAACTGTAGGTAGTGGTTCCGGGAACCAGGGAAGCGTCGGGCTTCTTCAGCGTAAACACAATGCTGCCCGCCGTTACCCCTTGGCTGAAGGTCGCGGAAGGAGCGGTGCTGACCGGCACGCCCGTTGCGGCGTTCGCCGGAGAGGTTGAGGTGACCGAAGGTGGCGTTGAAGTGGCAGGCATGAACCGCACATCAACCCAGTAGTTTTCGGCGTTATATGAAGAACGCGGGAAGGCACTTGCTGCGCCATACGTGTAAACCCCGTTTCCCGAGCTCGAGGTGTTCCGAAGGCCATGCAGCACACCGCTGTCCAGGGAAGAGCGGCCAGCCGGCATGGGAGAGGGATTCGGGTACATGAACCCGGCCGCTTGGGCATAGTGGCCTTGCGGGGCGAAATAGGAAACCACATACGTCGTATTGGGCGAGACAGCCACGGGGCTTGCGAAATTCACCGTTTGCCAGCCGGTCGCCGTCTCACCGGCAAAAGTAGCCGTGGCGAGCCGGGTTCCGTCTGACGCCCACAGATTGCCCACATGGGTACCTTTGTTAAGGCCTGACTTGTAGAACGACACACCGTTGATCGTTCCCGGCACGTCAACCGTGAATTTCATGCCGACTTCAACGCTGCCACCGTCACCGGAGTCCGGCACGGCGGGCACCACGCTCGACCCGAAAACGGAACAGGGGCATGAGACGTTGACGGTGGCGCCGGAACCTGGCACTTCGGTATTGCCGGAGTCATCCGTGGCCCGAACTTTTATGGAAACCGACGGGCTGCCGTGAACTGTCCAGCTGTAGGTCCAGTTGGTGGTCCCGCTGGCCACGCGCCAGGTGCTCCCGCCGTCCGTGGAAAACTCAACGCCGGCCACCACCCCGCCTGCATCAGATGCTGTCCCGGAGACCACCAGGTTTGAACCATCAGCAAGCGTCTGGCCATTCAATCCCGCCGTGATCACAGAGACGGGGGCGGTTGTATCCGTCGATTTCGTTGCCCCCACCAGGCCCGTGAGGAGTGTCGAGGGTTGGACTCCCATATCTGCGAAGAGGTTCACCGTGGCCTGCTGCATGTTCTTGTCCGGCGAGCTGGTGGGAATCGTAAAGTTGTCCAAGCCATAGGCCCATTGGACCGTTCCTGCCCCGAACACGAGGGCACCGCTGGGGGCCCGGTACATCATCAGGTTGTGTGTCTGGCTCGATGGGGCGGTGGTGCTGCCGTAGTCCGTGAAGGCTTCCGGCACAGAAACTGTGGTGGATGAGAGCTTGAAGGCACCGGCGGGCCTGAAACCGTTGTCGGCATCAATGTCCCACTCGTATCCCAGCGTATCGAGGCCGCTTCCGAGGGTGAGGGACTGGGTGCCGGTCAGCCTTGCTGCAGCGGTATTCCGCCACAGTCGAAGCGCCGCGTATTGGGCCGGAACCTTGATATCCGCTGATCCGGAATTCACCAGGAAGAATTGGCCCGTCAGCGAGTTCTCCGGATTCCCGCCGCCGGAAGCCGTCCCGAAACGCGGATCCCGCCAGGTTCCGGTCCATTCCACCGGGTCCACAGGAGTGTTGTAGTGAGTGTCCTTGTAGCTGACCAAGGTGCGCCCGGAAGTTTGGGAAGTATCGATGGATGCCTCCCACCGGGTTCGCCAGAAAGCCTCATTGCCGCTGAAGAAGGCCAGGCTCACCCCGGCATTTCGCGCTGCCTCAACATTTGAGCGTTGAGTTCCACTCCAGTACTCGTCATGGCCCGATGAAATGAAGACCTTATGGTTCTTCAGCAGGTTTCCCTTGGTTGCTGTGTCGAGTCCGCTCATGTAGCTGACGTCGTATCCATTTGCTTCCAGGAACCGGATCATGGGGTATTCGGTATCCATCAGCCAGCTGTGGCCAAGGTCGCCCGTAGAGAGGAAAGGCCTGTTGTACGACACCTTGAAGGCGGATTTGTATGCCAGTGGATTCCCCGTGGGGCAGGCGACGGTACAGCTGTAAAGGCTGTTTCCCCCGTAGGTGTTGTAGGCCTGCCACGTAGTGTCCGATGTTTGCACGACGATGCCACTGTTGCCTGCGTCGTTGCGCACCACGAACGGAACCATGCTGTCCCCGCCGGTGTCATTTCGTACGAGATGTGCGAAATACACGCCCGAGACCGCTGTTGACGGGACGGTCCACGTAGCAGAGACAGCCCAGTTGCCGCAGTCGATCAGTCCGGTACCCTGCTGTGTCAGGCAGGCCGGCTGCGACTGAGGGAGATTCACTTTGAGTGGAATGTTGGCCGCTATTTTCCGCGCCCCGTCTCCCTTGTAGTAACCGAAGCGGAGAATATCAATGTGGTAGGCGGAGGCAGGTGTTTTCACCTTGAAACTGATGGCCTCGCCAATATTCACACTCATTGCAGTGCCGAAACCCTGAATGCTCGAATCTCCCGATCCCGTGACTTCCCAGTCAGAGGACGGGGTCCCGGGCAACGAGTTCTCACAGGCAATGGCATTGGTAATGGGTGGAGTGCACGCGTCCGCGCGGGCGGCAGGCGCCGTAACCACCACGGACGCAAACGACAGCGTGGTGGCGATGAGGATCAAAACCAAAGTGCTCGCTGCCGAGCGAAGGGTGCCCGGGGTGAAACTCGATGTCGAAAACACGTTAACTCCATCTTGAGATGCGAATAAGCAAATCTTCGGACCCGGCGTGAAAACACCCTGGCCGCATTGGGGAGGACCGGCAGAGCGGGAACGTCAGGTTCGGCTGCTTTCGTCCCGCTCCCAGGATCCGTGGGAACTCGGCAAAAGGCGGCCCAGCAAAGCGAAGACGGCATACACGGACCCATCAACAGCCGAGGAAGGACTTTTGATGGAAGCGGCCAGTTCCTGAAGTGTTCGCGCAGTGTGGGCACTTTGGGGATGGGGCAATTCGGAATTGCTGCGATACGTGCGCTTCAAAACCGTCAGGAGTGCCCTGCCTGTGCGCGGCGTCCTGACCGTCACGGGCGGGCATTCAAGGACTGCTTTTTCACTGTCCGTGAAAAGCCCGTCGAGGTAGCAGTCCTCGGCCGCCAACTCCGGGAACCGGCCCAAACGCTGGTGTCCGTCCCGGTTCAGCCCGTAGACCCCTGCGCCCCACATCGACGCGGACGCTTGAGGTAGGCGGTTACGTGCCCGGTAGTACGCGCGGACACTCCAGGATGCACCAGCAGTGTCGTACGTGAAACGCGGCCGGGCACAGAGGACCCCACCACCGGAAAGTGCTTCAAAGGTGGCGCGCAGGGCCTCCACCGGTACTTCAACGTCTGCGTCCACGTACATCCGGGGCCAGAGCGTAGCCACCTCGTCACCAGCATTAAGGGCGGCAGGTTTCGATGCCTCGGCTACATCAATCACGCGGACCCCTGGCACCGCCTGCGCGATGGCCGCGGTCCCGTCGGTGCACCCGTTGCAGGCAACTATTATTTCCACGTTGCCGCTCTCACGGGGAAGCGTGAGGGCTTCCAACGCCCTGCCCAATACCGAGGCCTCGTTGTGGGCCGGAATGATCACGGCTCCGGCGGGGATATCCTCCCTCTGCAGGCTGGAATAGCTGGCCGCGTGGGGCAGGGCATCCCATCTCTTCTTCCTTGCGACCAGTCCCAGCGTGCCTCTCCGGCCCGGCAGTCCCATCCGCAGAAGGGCGGAGAGAACCACCATCAGGTGAAAGGCCATTGCGTAGCCGGCATCGTGGTGTTTGCTGGCGTAGCGGACCTTGTTGGCCATCATGAGGGCGTCCAGGGCCGCGGAACGCCCGGAACCGCCTCGCGAATGCAGCATGGCAGCCTTCGGCTCGAACCACACCGTGCATCCAATTTCGCGCACACGGTGCAGGTAATCCGTTTCTTCGGAGTAGAGGAAATAGCTCTCGTCCCATGGGCCTACGGATGCGGCGACGTCGGACCTGATGAGCAGGGCAGCGCCGGTGGCCCAATCCACCCTGTGGGCGTGAACGTAGCCTTCCGCATCGAAATCCATTTCCGAAAGCCACCCGGGGCGCCCCGGGAACCTGCTTCCGCAAAGGGCGTCACCCATCGCCCGGAGGATGCTCGGTTCCCGGCGCAGGGATGGATAGACGGTGCCGTCCGGGTCCCGAAGGACGGGCACCACAACGCCTGCCCCCGTTCGGGCCATGGAGGCGCGCAGCACACCAATCGCCCCCCGCGTGACCTGGAGGTCCGGGTTGAGCACCAGGTACGTGTCGGCCGTTCCCGCCCTGGCCATGGCCGCATTGATCCCGGCCGCGTAGCCGATGTTGCCTCCCGTGGCGAACGCATCGACCCCGGCATAGCGTGCGGCCATGGTCAGGGTCAGCGGGTCAGGCGAGTTGTCCGCGACCACCACTTTGATGGATTGTTCCCCGGTTTCGGGGCACAGGCTGTCCAGGAGGCCGCAGATGTCTGAAGCGCTGTTATAGGTAACCACCAGCACTGCCACGTCGGCATGTTCGGTGACCGGCGTGAAGCCGTCGCGTGGCACTGTTCGGCTCCCCGGGGCCGCAGTGCTTCGCGGCTCGGCACCTGCCACGCTCCCGGTTGCTGGTAGCGCGGACGTTGCGGCAGTTCCGCCGCTGAATCGCTGGAGCTTAAGGTAAGCCTCCGGCCCGTCCACCAGGTATCTCTTTGCCAGCCGACGCGGTTCCATGGCCAGCCGCCACGCCCATTCCAGGCCCGCGTTGGCAACACGAACCGGCGCGCGGCGTATGTTGCCGGCCAGGAAGTCAACCACAGCCCCGAAGGCAAGCAGTACTTTTGCGCCGGTCAGGGCTCCGTACTCTGAGATCCACAATTCCTGCCGGGGCTTGCCAAGGCAGACCACAAGAATGTCCACGCCTGATGCACGGATGTCCGCGATGAGCTGCGTGCACTCAGCCCGGTCAGTAAGGTCCTGCCGTTGGGGAGTCCACCACCCGGCTATGCGGAGCGCCGGCCGATCACGCCGAAAGCGCTCGTGAGCCATTTGCTGCGCCTCGACGCTGCCTCCGAGGAACCCAACGGACAGTCCGTTGCGATCCGCCCCGTCGAGTAGCACGTCGATGAGATCGCTGCCTGCGAGGCGCGGCCAGGAGCGTCCGGTCAGGCCTTCCGCCTTGGCCACCAGGGGGGCACCATCAAGCAGGGTCAGCCAGTTAACCGGGGCAAGATCCAGGCACCCCTCCCATCGGCCGCCCGACCCGAAATGGTTCACGTGGTCGAGGTTCGCCGAGAGTACTCCCAGTGGCGTCTGACCGGTGGCGGCATGGTCCAGGATCGCGGCGACGGCCGCCTCCTGTGTCATGAGGTCGACGCCGACTCCACCGAGTACGGCTTTCCCAGACCCGCCGGCCGGGTCTCTACGCCGCCCTCTTGGGCTCCTTCCAGGAGCGAACAGTCCAAATAATCCCAGTACTGTGCCGTGCCGGCGGGACTTTCCAGGTGCAGACGTCATCTCATGGCTCCAAAGTCGCGGCACGACCAGGGAAAGTAGCCGGAACCGGGGTCTGCACTCCCGTCTCCGCCTGGCCGGCAGAAGCCGGCACCCCGTCGCGTCAGTCAGTTAGGACGAGGACCGTTGGGTAGGACCGTCTGGTCCCGTAAAAGCGGTCCGGAACCGTGGACCGCCTACCCTTGGGGCTCCCGTATGGCACCACCGTAGGGGCGGGTACTCTTCCCCACTAGGCGCAACCAAACACCGTGTGGGTACCCGCACGGAACATTGTGGGCACCCCGGCGGAGTACTTAGAGAGCCGTGCGGAAGAACAACTCGGCCACGGAGGCCAGGCGCCAGGGATCCTGCACACCGCACAGCTCGCGGGCGGAGTGCATGGACAGCAGGGCCACACCCACGTCCACGGTCCGGATTCCCAGCCGCGTGGCGGTCAGGGGGCCGATGGTGGAGCCGCACGGGATCGCGTTGTTGGACACGAACTCCTGGTAGGGCACACCCGCTTCACCGCACAGCCGGGCCCACAGCGCCGCCCCGGGTGCGTCCGTGGCGTACCGCTGGTTCGCATTGATCTTCAGCAGCGGGCCGCCGTTGAGCACGGGGTGGTTGGCGGGATCGTGCCGCTCGGCGTAGTTCGGGTGGACGGCGTGGCCGGCGTCGGCGGAAACACAGAACGACGCCGCCAGGGCCTGCCGCCGCTGGCTCACCGAGGCGCCGAGGCCGTCGGAGATCCGCACCAGCACGTCCTCGAGGATGGGCCCGCAGGCACCGGAGCGCGAGTTGGAGCCGATCTCCTCGTGGTCGAACGCGGCCAGAACTGCAATCGGAGCAGCAGAGTCAGGGGAGCCGGAACCGGACGAAGCATGGGCAATCAGCGCCGCCAGTCCGGCGTGCGTGGAGGAAAGGTTGTCCAACCGCCCGGATGCGAAGAACTCACCCGATCCCCCGAAAACCGCAGGTGCCTGCGTGTCCGCAATGACGACGTCGTACCCTCCAATGCCTGAAGGATCAACGGAGGCGCCTTCCACGGAGGAGGCCAGGACCCGCAGGACGTCGAAGTCTGCCGGGTTGCCCAGTCCCCACACCGGGTTCATGTGCCGCTGCTTGTCGAGCGTCAGCCCGTCGTTGACGGCACGGTCCAGGTGGATGGCCAGCTGGGGGAACCGCAGCAGCGGTCCGGTGGCGGCCAGGTGCTCGGTGCCGTCCAGCATCACCAGCCGGCCGGCCAGCCGCAGCTCCCTGTCCAGCCAGGAGTTCAGCAGCGGGCCGCCGTAGACCTCCACCCCGGCCTGCAGCCAGCCGTAGGCGCCGGTGGTGGGCTTGGGCTTGAGCTTGAAGGACGGCGAATCCGTGTGGGCGCCCAGGATGTGAAACCCGGTGGTGGGACCGGCGTGCTCCGGAACCACCCAGGCGATCAGTGCGCCATCCCTGATGATGAAGAATTGGCCGGGACCGCCGTCCCACGGCTCCAGCTCGTCCAGCCGGGTGAATCCCGCCTCCGCCAGCCGGCGTCCGGCCTCGTGGGCCGCGTGGAAGCTCGACGGCGACGCGCTGACGAAAGCGCCAAGGTCCTGGATGTGGTCTGTGGCAGGGGATTGGTTAGGCATGCTCCCGAGTCTAGATGGTGACGTTGAGCCCAGCCGTGTAGCCCGCGGCCGCCGAACCTGCCATCGTGGCCAGCTGGTAGATGCCGCCGTCGTCACCAAACACGTTGTCTGACTGCAGGGTGGTGCGCTTCATGTTGGTGACGCTGCGTTCGTATCCGGCCGTGGCGTAGACGTCGTCGCATGCGGCCTGGGTGAGCGCAATCTGCGAAACCGCCAGCACCTGGCCCGCCGCCGTCGCGTTGTTCATGGACTCGAACACCTCAAAGTGGATGTGCGGCCACCGGCCGGAGTAAGCGCCCGGGAAAATGGACGTGAACGTGACCTGGCCGTTCGAATCGGCCTCCTGGACTCCGCGCAGGTAGTTCTCATTGGTGAGGCTCGAATCGTACATGGAGTACTTTCCGTCCCGGTCGCAGTGCCAGGCATAGACGGCGGCGCCGGCCATGGGGGTGCAGCCGTTGGCGTTGTCCAGCAGGGTCAGCGTAAATGTCAGCGGGACGCCTTCGGCGGTGGCGGAGGCTGAGCCGAAGCTGGAGGTGATGTCTTTGCGGACCACTCCAGACGCTTCGAGGACGTTGGGGCCGTTGGAACCGTCCCCGGGGAACGGTCCTGCGGTTTCCTGCGGGATCTCCACACCGCATTCGGCAATGGCGCGGGTCAGCGTGGGGGACGGAGTGGCGCTGGCGGAAGTCGCCGCGGACGGGGAAGCGGACGCCGTGGCGGAGGCGGTGGAAGCGGACGACGCCGGCTGGCTGGCCGTGGAGGAACCGCCCGGCGTGCAGGCAGCCAGGGCAGCCGCGGCACCGCCGGCGCCAAGGAACAGTCCCAGCGACCGCCGACTCAACATCGTGGACAGGTCGAACTCCAGCCCCCGGTCGTGGTCTGGGTGGGGCTGTTGTTCCTCAGGGCCGGATTCATGGGGCGGAAGCAAAGTCATGAGTCCATCAAAGGGCCTGGCCCTATGTCCTGCATAGGGCCTTCCTGTGAACCGGCTGTCAGTAGTCGGGGTTGCTGGGCACCACCAGCCCGGTTTCGTACGCGTACACCACCGCCTGCACCCGGTCCCGGAGGTGCAGCTTGGTCAGGATCCGGCGCACATGCGTTTTCACCGTGGCCTCAGACAGGAAGTACCGGTGCGCGATCTCGGCGTTGGACAGCCCCTCCGCCATGGCCTCAAGCATCTCGGTTTCCCGCGGTGTCAGGTCCCCCAGCAGGGGGTCGGGAGCCTGCGCGGCGGGGGCCGGGGCTGCCGCACCGCGGACGTACGTTTCCAGCAGGCGCTGTGTGACCCTCGGCGCCACCACTGCGTCCCCGCTGGCCACCACCCGCACGGCGTGGATGAGTTCCGACGGCGCCACGTCCTTGAGCAGGAACGCGGACGCCCCCGCCTGGAGGCCGGCGAAGGCGTACTCGTCCACATCGAAGGTGGTGAGGATGATGATGCGGGCCGGGGACCCTTCGGCAGTGATGGCGCGGGTGGCTTCGATGCCGTCCAGCACCGGCATGCGGACGTCCATGAGCACCACGTCCGGGGTGAGGTTCCGGACGAGCTTGACGGCTTCGGCGCCGTCGGAGGCTTCGCCCACGATGTGCAGGTCGTCCTCCCCTTCCAGGATCAGGCGGAATCCCATCCGCAGCAGGGGCTGGTCATCCACCAGCAGGACGGTGATCGGTGCGTGTTCAGTCATGCCTTGCCTTGCAGTTCGGGGGGTGCGGAGATCGGTTCGGGTCGGTCATCGGCCGGGCAGGTCAGGACCGCGTGGACGCGCCAGCCGCGCCCGCCCGGTCCGGCGGTCACCGTACCGGAGTAGATCCGGGCCCGCTCGGCCATGCCGGCGAGCCCTTGTCCGGTCCCGAACGGCAGGCCCGATCCCGTCGATGCGTCGGCCTGGGCACCTCCGTCATCGGTGCGGTGGGCACTCCCGCCTGCGCCGTCGTCGTGCACGTCAATGGTCACCATGGCGCCCTGCCGGGCGATGTCCACGTCCACCCGCCCCAGGGATCGCCCGTAGCGGAGCACGTTGGTGAGCGATTCCTGGACGATCCGGTACACGGTGAGCTGGAATGCGGCATCGTTGGGCAGCGCCGGGCCAGTATGCGAATAGTGCAGCGGCAGCCCGGCGGTGCGGAAACCCTCCAGCAGCTTCGCCAGGCTCTGCCCCGCCGCCAGCGGAGTCCTCGGGGCGGCCGTTCCGGCGTCGTCTCGCAGCACGCCCAGCACCCGGCGCATGTCCGCCAGCGCTGTCCGCCCCGTCCGGGACAGTTCGCCCAGCACCTCGCCGGCCCGCTCAGGGCTTTTCCGGACCACGACGCCGGCGCCGTCCGAGAGGCTGATCATCACCGTCAGCGAGTGGGCAACCACGTCGTGCATTTCCCGGGCGATCCGGTTGCGTTCGTTGACGGAGGCAAGCCGGGCGGTCCGCGCGGCCCACGCGGCAACCTGCTGCTCATGTTCCCGGCGCTGCTTCACACCGATGCCGATGCCCGTGGCGATGACGTTGGACAGTGCGATGGTGGCACCGGTGGCGATGCTGGTGAGCAAGTGGAAGTCCGCCGGGTTGGCCCCCTGGTCCTGGACGAAGGAGTTTTCCATGGGCCCGACGGCGGCCAGCAGGTAGAGGAGGGCGAGCGGTGCGGTGGCTGCCGCCATGGTGATGAGCGCGAAGCGCCGGGTGTGCACCACCGCCACGGAATATAGCGAGAACCACAGGCCCGTGGACACGTTGGACCCCCAGGGGTGCAGCAGCGTCACGGCGACTTCCATGACCGCCACGAAGGCCACCAGCCCCACCGGGTGGAAGCGCCGCAGGAACAGTGCCCCCGCCACGGTCCCCAGCAGCGCAGCGGCCAGCCACTTGCCGGAGACCAGGGCATCCACGGCGGTGGGAGCCACCAGGAGGATGTAGCTCAGCGCCACCACGGCATCCATGACGCGCGGGTGTTCGTAGAGGTAGCGCCGGATCCTGCCCCGGCGCCTCTCGTTAAGCTCGGCAAAGGACGCGGCGGCCTGCCAGTTGCCGGCGACCAGCGCGTCCTTTGCCGTTGATGCTTCGTTCATGCTGTCCGTAGGGTCAAACGTCGCGATTCTTGAGCACGATCATTGCCGGCACCAGGAACAGCAGGACGTATCCCAGGAAGAGCAAGCCGCCCTGCCAGGGGTCGATGTAGGCGTCGATTTCGCCGATGGCCAGGAAACGGCCGCCCGCTTCGCTCGGAATGTACTGCGGCACGTACTTCCAGAAGTCGCCCGGGATAAGTGAGGCAAAGCCCGCCGCGATGGGGATGACGAAAAAGATGCCCACCAGCACGGTGATGGCGCCGGCCGAATTGCGCAGCAGGGTGCCCAGGGACAGGCCAATGAGGGCCACGCCCGCCACGTACAGCCCGCCGGTGAAGACGCTGTAGATCACGCCGTCAGTGGACCAGGAGAGGTCAAGCCCCAGGCCCTGGAACATGGGGACGGACAGCAGGAAGGTGACGGCACCGGCCACCGTGGTGATGACGTAGGACACCACCGCCAGGATGATGGCCTTGGCCGCGAAGGCCGGGGTGCGGGCCGGAACGGCGCTCATGGTGGAGCGGATCATGCCGGTGGCGTACTCGGAGGCCATGAACAGGACAGCCAAGGCACCAAAGATCAGGATGCCGATCTGAAGCCCTGCGTTGGGCAGGTTGTACAGGTCGAGGCCGGAGCCCGGCGGCATGGACTGCTCCAGCATGTCAGAGGACGGTTCCAGCCCCTGGGCCCTGGCGTTGGCGGCCATGGAATCGAGGATGTTGTAGCGGACGAACGCGGTCAGGACGCCGACGCCGATGATGGCTGCGAACGTCAGCACCAGCAGGATGCGGGTGGACAGCAGGGAGAACAGCTTGATCCATTCGGAGCGCAGGACGCCGCCGAAGCTCAGGCTGTGCCGGGTACCGGCAGCGGAACGCGACGCGGGGGCGTTGTTGATTGTTGTGCTCATGGTCCTTACTTTCCTGCCGTCGCCGGAGCCGGGGCCGCCTGCGGCTGGCTGCCCGCCGGGCCGCCTGCCAGGTGCGAGTGGTATTCCACTTCGTCCTTGGTGAGGTCGAAGTAGGCGTCTTCAAGCGAGGACACCTTGGGGGTGAGTTCGTAGACCAGCACGCTGTTGTCCAGGGCCACCCGGGCGATCTGCCGCGGATCCAGGCCGGTCACGGTCAGGGTTTCCGGCTCGCTCTGGTCCACCGTCACACCGTTGCCTGCGAGCAGCGACTGCAGCTGCAGGGCGTCGTCGGTGCGGACCAGGGTCTTGGCCTGGCGGGTTCCGGCAATGATGTCCTTCACGGGTGCGTCGGCGATGATCCTGCCGCGGCCAATGACGATCAGGTGGTCCGCGGTCTGGGCCATTTCGCTCATCAGGTGCGAGGACAGGAACACCGTCTTGCCCTGGTTCGCGAGATAGCGGACCAGGTTGCGTACCCATAGCACGCCTTCGGGGTCCAGGCCGTTGACCGGCTCGTCGAGGATCAGTGTCTGCGGATCACCCAGCAGGGCGGCGGCGATGCCCAGCCGCTGTCCCATGCCCAGCGAGAAGCCGCCGGCCTTCTTCTTGGCCACGGCCTCCAGGCCGGTCATCTCGATGACCTCGTGGACCCGTGCCTTGGGGATGCCGTGCGTCGCGGCCATGGCCAGCAGGTGATTGTAGGCGCTGCGGCTGGTGTGTACCGCCTTGGCGTCGAGCAGTGCGCCCACCTCGTGCAGCGGTGCCTTGTGCTGGGCGTAGGGCAGTCCGTTCACCGTGACGGAGCCCGACGTCGGCCGGTCCAGTCCCATGATCATGCGCATGGTGGTGGACTTCCCGGCGCCGTTGGGTCCCAGGAAGCCCGTAACCTGTCCGGCCCGGACTGTGAAACTGACCCCGGCCACGGCGGTCTTTCCGCCGTAGGCCTTGGCCAGGTCTGTTGCCTCAATCATGGAGTGTTCCTTTGATCGGCAGCGCTGGGCTGCGGAATGCGTTTAGGGAGGTGGTACCCCCTACGCTACCGACGCGGGCAGGGCTTTTCGCCGGTCTCAGGGATGATTCAGGGGCGAATCAGGGTAGTCCCGACGGATGACCGCACCGGAGCGTCCGGTCTGTGGCCCACAGACGGGTGCGCTGCAACCGGTCTTACGCCTGCGGTGAGTAGTAGACCAGCGCCCTGGGGACCACCCGGTAGTGCACCTTGCGCACCCCGGCCAGCGCTTCGCCGTCCACTGCCAGGGCCATCGGTGCGCCGTTGGCGTGGATGGTGACCTCGGTTGCTTCACGGAGGTGGGTGATGCTGGAACTGGCCACGGTTCCGGTGAGCACCGCCCAGAGAAGCCTCAACCGTGCGAACGATTCATCCGCCGAGAAGATCCTGAAATCCAGCACGCCGTCGTCCAGCACGGGCCGGAGCAGCGGCGCATGGTCCCTGGGGTAATAGCGGCCACGCCCCACGTATGCAATCCACACCCGGTGCGGGGTTCCGTCCACAGTCAGCGTGATGGGCGTTCCGGCGGCGAAGGTCCGGAACATGGCCACCACTCCCGCCAGCGGCTTTCCGAGGGCCGGCTGCAGTTGTTCGCGCCGCCGCACCAGGTTGGGGTACAGGCCGATGCTGGAGGTATTCAGCATGATCAGCTCGGACACTTCCGGCGACCCGGCCAGGCCGCGCTCGGCCGTGACAAACCCGATGTCCGCCTTAGCCGCCTCGCCGTTGGACGCCGCGGTCACCGCCTGCTGGAGATTCCCGATTCCGGCATCCCGGGCAAAGTGGTTGAGGGTTCCGCCGGGGAGCACCAGCAACGGGAGGGACCGCTCGATGGCGGCAGCCGCCGCTGCCCCGACCGTACCGTCTCCGCCCCACACTCCCAGGGCCTTGGTTCCGGGAGTGTCCGCAGTTGCGCTGATCTGCTCCACAAGGTCATCTTCGGGCCGGACCGTCACAATATGCGCCTCAGGGAATACTTCGCGCAGGGCATCGGCCGTTTCATCGGTGAATGATCCGCCCAGCGCGTTCACCACAATGCTGAGTCCCTTTCCGCCGGGCAGTTCCGGGGCGGAGGCCGCGGTGCGCTGGGTCTTGGGGATGGGTGGCCGCACCGGCCACCAGTGGCGGGTGACCAGGGCGGCGCCTGCGCCCAAGGCAGAGCCAAACAGGACGTCCGAAGGCCAGTGGGCCCCGGTATGGACCCGGGAGTACGCCACCCCCGCCGCAGCGGGGGCAAGGGCGGCGCCGATGGCGGGCCGCACCAGGCCCACGCCGACAGCAAAGGCCACGGCGGAGGCAGAGTGGCCGGAGGGCATTGATGAGCTGGTGGGCTGCGGATGCACGAACCGGAACACGGGAAGATGTTCCGGCAGCGGCCGCGTCCGGGGCAGCAGGGTTTTGAAGATGACGTTGGTAACGGTGGAGGCGACCGCCTGGGCCAGGAGGCCGTGGACTGCTGCCCTGCGGGTCTTGCCGGGGAAGGCGGCCATGCCCGCGGCGATCGCTATCCAGAGTTTCCCATTGTTGGCGGACGCCGAGAGCCGGCGGAAAAAGTCGTCATGGCTGCCGCCCGGCAGGTTTGAAACATGCCGGACAAGGTACCTGTCCATCCGGCTGATCCATCGGTGGCTGCCCCGCCATGTGCTCTGCATTTCCACACCCTACCGCCGCCCGCGCGCAGGGGGCTCCTAGTCGGTCTTGAGCGGCCGCGCGGCTCCGGCCAGGAGCAGTGCGAGGAGGATGGGAGCCATGATGGCCAGCAGTGCCTGGTGGATACCCACCACGTCACCGAGGTATCCCAGCACGGGCGGCCCCGCCAGGAAAGATATATACCCCAGGGTGGATACAACGCTGACGCGCGCCGCCGCGCGTGCGGGGTCGTCAGCCGCGGCGGACATGCCCATGGGGAAGGCCAGCGCCGCGCCGATGCCCCAGAGAGCTGCGCCAACTGCTGCTACCCAGACGTTCTCTGCGAGGACGAACAGGCCCAGGCCCGCAGCCGCCGCTGCCATGCTGGCCCGCAGCACCGCAACTCTTCCGTAGGCGTCGATGACGCGGCCGCCCATGAACCGCATCGCCGTCATGGCCAGGACAAAGAGCGCGAACATCAGCGCACCGGTTGAGTCAGCGGTTCCCAGCCCATCCACGGAGGCCTTGGCTATCCAGTCATTGCCGGCGCCCTCGGTGAGGGTGGCACCCAGCACCACCACGCCGATGAGGAGCGTCCTGCTGTCCCGCCAGGCGGAGGGTCCCTTGGCCGTCTTGGTTTCGCCCTCGGGAAGTGCAACTGCCATATGGGGGAGGAAGTAGCGCGGCGCAACCAGCGTTGCCAACAGCACCACGCCTGCGATGACCAGCAGGTGGAGCGGCAGCCCCACGCCAAGGTTGGACAACCCGGCACCCACCAGCGCACCTACAAAGGCTCCGCCGCTGAAGGCCGCGTGGAACTGGGGCATGATGGTGCGCCGGAGCCGGTGTTCGACGTCGGCGCCCTCAATGTTCTGCGAGACGTCCCAGAGGCCGATGGCAATTCCGAAGAAGAACAGGGAAATGGCAGTTCCCGGAATTGATGCTGCGGAGAGGGACAGGGCGATGCCCACACCGGCCGCCGCCGCCAGCGCCCCGCTGAAGCGGACGGTGTTGGCCGTTCCGATCCTGCCCACCACCAGGCCGGCCGTGGGCAGGGCCAGCAAGGACCCCACCGCGGTGCACAGGAGCAGGGTTCCCATCTGGCCCGAAGTAATCTGCAGGATTTCCGTTACAGCCGGGATGCGCGCCGCCCAGCTGGCAAAGACAAGTCCGTTGATGCCGAAAACCACGAAGGTGGCCGCGGCGGCAGCCGTCACTCCGGCCTCCTGGTCCGTGCCGGTATTGGTGTTCATGCGTTCACTGCTTCCACTGGATTCCTGCGGATTCGGCCCGGGTCTGACTGTGCGCTGTCACGTCTGCCTGCTGTTGGCTCCGGCAGCGGTTCAGCGTGCACGTTCAACGCGCTTTTCATCCCACACCGGCTCCGCGGATTCGTAAACCTTGCCGTCGGAACCGAAGACCAGGAACCGGTCGAAGGTCCGTGCGAACCAGCGGTCGTGCGTTACGGCAAGGACGGTGCCTTCAAAGTGGTCGATGGCCCGTTCCAGTGCCTCGGCCGAGTGCAGGTCCAGGTTGTCCGTGGGCTCATCGAGCAGGAGCAGCGTGGCGCCGGACAGCTGCAGGAGCAGGATCTGGAACCGGGCCTGCTGTCCGCCGGAGAGCGATTCGTATTTCTGCTCCGACTGGCCGGCCAGGCCGTACCCGTCCAGGGCGCCCGCCGCCGCTTCACGGCCCAGGCCGGAACGGTGCTCGTCCCCCCGGTGCAGGATCTCCAGCAGTGTCTTGCCCAGGAGGTCTGGCCGGACGTGGGTCTGGGCGAAGAATCCGGGCCTGATGCGCGCACCCAGTTTGACGGTACCTTCGTGCGGGACCTCCGCGATCTCCACATCGGACACCGGCACGTGCTCGCGTTCCGGGTCCGTGCCGACCGTGGCGAGCAGCCGCAGGAAGTGGGACTTGCCGGACCCGTTGGAGCCCAGGACTCCCACGCGGTCGCCGAACCACACCTCCGTGGAGAAGGGCTTCATCAGCCCGGTCAGCTCCAGCCGCTCGGCCACGATGGCGCGCTTGGCTGTCCTGCCGCCCTTGAGCCTCATCTGCACGTTCTGTTCGACCGGGAGGGCCTCGGGCGGGCCTGCCTCAAGGAACTTGGCCAGCCGGGTCTGGGCTGCGTGGTACCTGTTGGCCATGTCCGAGCGGAAGGCCGCCTTGTTCTTGTACATGTTGACGAGTTCCTTGAGCTTCGCGTGCTCCTCGTCCCAGCGCTTGCGCAGCTCCTCAAAGCGGGCGTTGCGGTCTGCCCGGGCTTCCACATAGGAACCGAACCCGCCGCCGTGGATCCACGCGCCTGCGCCGCTGATGCCTGGTTCCAGGGTGACGATGCGCCCGGCGGCGTTGTTCAGCAGTTCCCGGTCGTGGCTGATGAAGAAGACGGTCTTCCGGGATTCATTGAGCTTGTCCTCAAGCCAGCGCTTGCCGGGCACGTCAAGGTAGTTGTCCGGTTCGTCGAGCAGCAGCAGGTCATCCGGGCCGGCAAACAGGGCCTCCAAGACCAGGCGCTTTTGTTCGCCGCCGGAGAGGCTCGACGCCGGGCGGTGCTGCGCGCGGTCGAACGGCAGGCCCAGCGCGGCCATGCACACCTCGTCCCACACGGTCTCCACGTCGTATCCGCCGGCGTCGCCCCAGTCCACGATGGCCTGGGCGTAGCGCATCTGGGTGGGCTCGTCGTCGTCCTCCAGCATGGCCAGCTCCGCCTCGTCCACCTCTCGGGCGGCGGCGGCCAAGGCCGGGGGAGCTGCGGAGACCAGCAGGTCACGGACGGTTGAGTCGTCGCGGACCTGGCCCACGAACTGGCGCATGATGCCCATGGTCCCGGAGCGACCCACCACGCCCTCGTCGGGAACCAGGTCGCCGGCGATGATCCGGAACAGTGTGGTTTTTCCCGTGCCGTTCGGTCCGATCAGCGCTGTCTTGGTGCCGTCCGGAACCTTGAAGGTCACCCCGTTCAGCAGCTGGGTGCCGTCGGAGAGGAAGTAGTCGATGCCGGAAACGTCAATATGAGCCACGGGCTCCATCTTCCCACGCCCCGGTCCCGGTGATTCTGTCCGGATCTGTGGGTGGGCCTGACGGCCCGCAGCAGCGGATATTCGGGAAAAGCCCTAGCCGGCGGCGGTGAGGAAGGCCTTCAGCAGCGGACCCGAGGTGGTGGCGCCGAGGCCGCCGTCCTCCACGAAGACTGCCACGGCGAGGTCGCCGTGGACGGCCACGATCCAGGCGTGGGTCTTGGGCGGGTTTTCGTTGCCGAATTCCGCGGTACCGGTTTTGGCTCCCACCGGCTGGCCGGGAACGCTGGACAGGAATCCCGCGTGGCCGGAGGTCACCACGGCGCGCATCATGTCAGCCAGGGAGGCTGCCTCGGCGGCGGTGATCGGTTTGTCCGACGCCGTTGACGGGGCTTCGGCACTTGCCGTCGCGGAGGGCTGGGCCGACGGTGCGACGGATCCGCTGGCCGTCCCGGCGGCGGCAGCACCGCCGTCGGGGTTAAGGACAAGCTGGGGCGAAACCGGCGCACCCTTGGCCACCGCGCCGGCCATCATCGCGGCGGCCAGCGGGGAGAGCAGCACCTTCCCCTGGCCGATCATGGAAGCGGCGTGCTCCGTTCCTGCAGCGTCCGCGGGGACGGATCCCAGGAAGGCGTCGGCTCCCAGGGACGGCGCCTCGACGGCAAGGCCCATGGCCATCGCCGCTGCTTCCAGCTGGCCCTGGGACACGGAATCCCGGGCGGCGATGAACGCCGTGTTGCAGGAATGCGCGAAGGCATCCCTAAGGGTCACCGAGCCGAGCGAGCCTTCCGGGTAGCCCTCGGCATTCTTGAAGGTGCGCCCGTCAACATTCAGCGTGGGGGTGCACTGCACCTTCGAATCCGGCGTCAGCCCGTTGCGGAACATGGCCAGCGAATCAACCATCTTGAACGTCGAACCGGGCGCGTACTGTCCCAGCATGGCTGTGTTGTAGCCGTTGCTGCCGGGACCGGAGGCGGCGGCGAGGACGGCGCCGCTGGATGGACGGATCGCCACAATCGCCGAGGCCGGCTTCACGTCCTGGAGGGTGGTCTCGGCAAGGGTCTGCAGGCGCGGATCCAGGGTGGTTTTGAGTGGAGTGCCCGGCTGGGGCGCGATTTCGAAGAGGACCCGGCGCGGGTCCGTGGCGGCGGACTGGATCTGTTCGCGTGTCAGGTCCGCGCGCTGGGCACGGATCACGACGGCGTCAGTTCCCCTGAGCTGCTCGTCGTACTGCTGCTGCAGGCCGCCGACGCCGGTGGCATCTCCGGCGGTCAGCTTGCCTTCCGAGGCTTCGATCTGCTCGGCGGTTGCCTGGCCGACGGACCCGAGCACGGCCCGGGCGAAGGTCCTGTTGGGCGCGAGCGGCACCGAATCCGGAATGGCGCGGGCACCGGGGATGGCAGCAATCTGTTCGTTGGTGACGGTGCGGCCTTCTTCGCGCAGCGTGATGGCGGGAACGAACGCTTCTGCGCCCGAGGCCTTGACCTGCTGCGTGTAGCCGGCCGGGTCCACTCCCACGAGAGCCGCCAATTTCGCGGCGGAGTCTGCCGGATCTGCGGCGCCCAGTTGCGGCTTGTCGATCCCCACGTTCACCACCGGCCGGTAAGTGACCAGCGGGGCGTCTCCTGCTCCCAGGATGTCGGCTCGCTGGGGCGACCGGGTGCCTTTGGTGAGGATCTCCGAGTCGTTCAGGTCCGGCACCAGGCTGGCCGGGCTCCAGACCGTCAGCCACTTGTCCCCGGACTTCCGGAAGGCAGCGGACGTGGTGTACTTCCAGTCGCTGTCGGCGATCTTCCAGCTGTAGGTCAAGGGCGCGGAGGCGTTCTCGCCGTCCAGGGTGATGTCCCCCGCCTCGACGGTGGGCTTAGCCGGGTCCAGGGAGGCGAAAACGTTCTTCAGCTGCTCGTTTGCTGCCGCAGCGTCTTTGCCGTCAAAGGCAACGCCGCCAACATCGAGTCCGGAAACGGCTGATGCCAGCTGCCGGGCTGCGGCTTCAGCGCCGCCCCGTCCGTCGTCGCACGCCACCAGCGACGTTCCGAGAATGAGCGCAGCTACGGCAAGCGAAAGTTTTGTTGATTTCCCCATGGCGCCATTATCCACCGAGTTGGATGCGCTTTTCCCACGCCACGGCGACGCCGGATAGGCAGGACGGCAGGACTCCGCGGGACCTACGACCCGCCCAGGCCGAGCCCTGGCAGCCCGAGGCCGAACATGTCCTTAAGGGCATATGTGGCGGCGTGCATCCCGGGCATCCCGGTAACTCCGGGACCGGGAGGCGTAGCCGAGGAGCAGAGGTATACCCCTGGCAACGGGGTCCGCCACGGCACGGGAGACACCACGGGCCGCTGGATGAGGCCCCTGAGGTCCATGGTCCCCACGCTGAAATCCCCGCCAATGTAGTTCCGGTTGTAACGGGCAAGCTCCGCCGCGGTGACGGTGTTGGATTCCACGATCAGGTCCCGGAATCCGGGAGCGAACCGTTCCAGTTGGGCTGTCACGGCCTCGGTCATGTCCTTGGTGGATCCGGCAGGGACGTGGCAGTACGTCCACAGCGTGTGCCGTCCTGCGGGGGCGCGCGTGGCGTCAAAGCGTGAGGGCTGTGCCACCAGGACATACGGGCGGTCCGGATGCTTGCCCGCGGTTACCTCGTTTTCCGAGCGCGCCAGTTCCTCGCGTGTCCCGCCCACGTGCACGGTTCCCGCATCAGCCAGCCCCGCGGCCTGCCACGGAACCGGACCGGACAGGATGAAATCCACCTTGCAGGAGCCGTTTCCGTACCGGAAGGACTCCAGCGATGACCGGTAGCGTGGCGGCAGCGCGTCGCCGGCCATACCGGCGAACCCGCGCGGGGAAACGTTGAGCAGGGATGCCCGCGCGGGGGGAAGGTCGGTGAGCCGGTCCACCGGGGTGTCCGTGTGGATGAGCCCGCCGTTGTCCCGGATGTCCTGTGCCAGGGCCGCCGCGATGGCTGCGGAACCGCCCACCGGAATGGGCCAGCCGCCCGCGTGGCCCAGGGCTCCGAGCATCAGGCCCGCGCCGGACGCGGCCAAGGAGGGCTGGTGGGAGATGGCATGGGCGGCCACTCCGCTCAGGAGCGCCGGGGCTTTGTCTTCCCGGAACCTGAGGTTCCACAGGAAGGATCCCTGCTCTGCGGTCCGCGCTCCGAATATCCCGGCGGCCAGCGGATTCCTGGGGATCCGCAGCAGCTGGTCCTGGGTGAAATCCATGATGTCCGCGGTCCGGGAAACCAGCGGCGCCATGAGGTGCCGGTACGCAGCGCCGTCCCTCCCCAGCTCGAACGCCGTCCTGTCCAGGGAACGGTATGCCAGGGCGGCCCGGCCGCCGTCCAGCGGCGAAGCGAAGGAGAGTTCGGGCGTGACCAGGTCCACCCGGCGTGCGAGCTCGAAGGCACGGAAGAAGGGGGAGGCCAGCGCCATCGGGTGGACCGCCGAACAGACGTCGTGGAAGTGGCCCGGCTGCATGAGTTCGGTAGTGCGGGTACCGCCGCCGATTGACCCGGCCGCCTCGAAAACTTCCACGGACAGGCCCGCGCGCGCCATGATGGCCGCAGCTGCAAGTCCGTTGGGTCCGGCGCCGACCACGTTGACATCAGGCATGGGTGGATTCCTTCCAGTGCAGCAACGACCCGGACGTCCGGCGGAAGTCCAGGCGGAGCCGGTCGGGTGCGTTGCTGAAGGGGCCGCCGTGCGGATCGTCAAGGTTGTGCCGGCGGATGGGGTCGTAGTGGGGGTCGTAGATGTCCCAGGTGACCCGGGCCATGAGGTAGGCCACCGCGAGCATGTGCGCTGCCACCGCCAGTACGTAGTAGGGCATGTCCAGGTTGTGCTGGGAGGAACCCGCACTCGTCACCTGTCCAAGGTACATCCACACCGCGGCCCAGTGCAGGCCCTCGATTCCCTGCCACACCAGGAAATCCCGCCACTTCGGACGGGCCAGCGCAAGCAGCGGAATGAGCCAGAGCACGAACTGGGGTGAATAGGCCTTCCCCGTCAGGACGAAGGCGGCCACCAGCAGGAACACCAGCTGCGCCAGGCGGGGCCGGCGCGGAGCAGACAGGGCAACAACGGCAACCAGGACGCACGCCAGGGCGAAGAACCCAGCGGAAAGCAGGTCGATTGCCTCCGGGCTGAGGACTGGCCGTTGCAGCTTGGCCGCCACAAGGTTGTAGGCGAACCATGGCGAACCATATCCAGCGTCCCGGCTGGCGTTGAACTGGAAGTAATAGGCCCAGCCGCCGGGATTTGCTGCTGCGAACGGAAGATTGACCGCGGCCCAGCTGACCGCCGCGGCGGATGCGGTGGCAAGAAGCGGCCGGAATTTTCCGGTCCGCAGCGCCAACAGGAGGACGGCAGCGGGGAACAGGAGGGCATAGGCGTTGGCTGCCACCGCCAGTCCGGTCAGGATTCCGGCGGCGACGGGACGCTGGGCGGCAAAAAAGTACATGCCCACGGCCAGCAGGCAGACAGCCCAGAGGTCCCAGTTGATGGCGCCCGCCAGGACCAGGCCGGGCGCCACGGCCACCATGGCCGCGTCCCATGGACGGCGCGCGGAAATCCGGGCTGTAGCAAGAACGGCCATCATTGCCGCCACGGCGAGCAGGACGGCGTTGATATCGAAGAAAGCCAGCACCCGCGCATCGGAAATACCCTGGCCCGGGACCAACAGTGCGGTCACCCCGGCAACAAGGCCCACCACCACGGGGTACTCGAAGGGGCTGCTGACGATGGGGAAGGAGCCGTCGGCAAGGCCCCGGTTGCGGAACAGCTCGGGAAGGTCGGAATAGCAGGTGGCATAAAACTGTGTGGGGGATTCCCATCCGTACGCCCGGCAGTACCCCTTAACAAGGATCCCGAGAAGGGCCGCAGCGAGGGTCAGCAGGATCAGCACACGGTCCACGGTGAACGGCCCGGGGGACACCACGCCCGGTTCCGATCGGCGCCCCAGTGGTCCGCCCACCAGCTCGGTGAAGTTCCGGAGCAGCACGTCACTGCGGCTGGGAACAACCAGCCTGGACCGTCCACGGTGCCCCCGGGGCTCGGTGTCCTGCATGTTCCCGAGCTTACAGCCCGCCCCCGGGCAGGAAGCCCCGGGGGCGGGTGTCAGCGCAGGCCTCCCATTTGCTGGTGCATCACTGCGAAGGCGTCGTCGCGGTGCTGTTCCAGCAGCCGGCTGTTGAACCCGGCCTGGGCTGGCCGCCTGCGGACTCGGGTCACGAGCTTGCGGATTATTCGGATCAAGGTACTCACCCCCTTTGGAAGGTGTAAGGAAGATTTTGGGCACGGCAAATAAGGCCATCGCCAAAAAGGAATTTAGGCATAAATAATTACCGAAAGATGGCGCACTGAAATTCGGTGAAGCAGGCGGCAATTAAATGCGTGCCTGAATAAACGGGAATACCGTCAGCAGGGAGGCGGCTGCCACATGCGGGTACGGGAAGTGCGGGCACCGGTGCATGGGAGGCCAAGGCAACCCCTGCAGGCCGACAAAGGCGGCATGCACAGGGCGGCACTCAGCGACATTGCACTCAAGCGTCCGGCAGGTCCGGTATCAGAAATTCCGCCGCCTGTGCAGCGGAATCACGGGCTAGTGGCCGGCGCGGCCCTGCGGAAAGTGCACCTCGTGCGCGGAGGCCGGGGCAGCATTGACGGCCACATTCCATTCGCCAGTCAAAGTCATCATTCTCCCAACCTCCTCTTCTTTCATTCGCGGCACCATGTGGATGCTGCAGCACGGGCGATGCCCCGGCAGAAAAGGCCTGGGGCTAGGAATAAAGGTACACCACGAATTACGCGGCGGCCATCCTTTGTGCGTGGAAAAAGAGAAATTCTTTAGGAAACGGGTATTCAGAGTCCCCAGCGGACAATTGCGGGAGTTTTCTTATCCCACCCGAGGGTGCATACCTTGGCTGTACCGAGGACGAAATGCCGGCCCTCAACGGGAGGCAGTTCCAGCCATCGTGCGGTCAGGATCCGGGAAAAATGCCCGTGAGCCACCACCAGCACGTTGTCCATCCCCGATTCGAGGACGCGGCCGATGATCTTGTCAGCCCTCGCCGCCACCTCGTCCAGGCTCTCACCATTGGGCACGCCGTTGGTCCAGATCAGGTAGTCCGGGTTGTCCTTGCGGATGAGGTCGGAGCTGATTCCCTCGTAGTCGCCGTAATTCCATTCGACGGCGAGGGGTTCGTGCTGGGCGTCGGGGAAGCCTGCCAGCTCAGCTGTCCGGCGCGCACGGCGCAACGGGGACGTGAGGACCAGGTCGAAGTCGACGCCGTCCAATACTTTGCGGGCTTCAACGGCCTGCTGTTCACCTTCAACGGTGAGCGGCAGGTCCGTGAGCCCGGTGTACTGGCCGCTCTTGGACCACTCCGTTTCCCCGTGGCGGAGGATCCAGAGCTGGGGGCGCGGGGCGAGGGCGGGATTGGTCACTTGGACTCCTCAACATGGGAAGGTTCGACGCCGGCGGGGGACTCTCCGTCCGCCGGTTCGGCAGGTGCTGCTTCAGGCTGTTCGGCCCACCAGCGGAGGAGCCTGGCCTCCGCGTCGTCGGCGGGCAGGGGGCCATGCTCCATCCGCTCGTTGAGGAGGAATCGGTAGGCCCTTCCCACCACGGGTCCGGGCTTGAGGCCCAGCAGGGACATGATCTGCGCCCCGTCAAGGTCCGGGCGGACCGCCTCCAGGGACTCCTGTTCACGCAGTGCAGCGATCCGTTCCTCGAGATCGTCGTAGGCGAAGGACAACCTGTCGGCTTTGCGCTGGTTGCGGGTGGTGACGTCGGAGCGGGTGAGGCGGTGCAGCCGCTCCAGCTGGGGCCCGGCATCAGTAACGTAGCGGCGGACGGCGGAATCGCTCCACCCGGCGTCCCCGTAGCCGTAGAAGCGCATGTGCAGCTCCACCAGGCGGGCCACGGACTTGATGGTGTCGTTGTCGAAGCGCAGGGTCTTCATCCGCTTCGTTGTGAGTTTGGCACCCACCATGTCGTGGTGCCGGAAGCTCACCGCGCCGCCCTGTTCGAACCGGCGCGTAGCCGGCTTGCCGACGTCGTGCATCAGTGCCGCGAACCTCAGGACGAAGTCGGGGCCGGGCACGGGTCCCTCCGCGTCCGTCTCCAGGGCCGCCGCCTGCTCGAGGACCTGCAGCGAATGCTGGTACACGTCCTTGTGCCGGTGGTGCTCGTCGGACTCGAGCCGGAGAGCGGAGACCTCGGGCAGCACAAACTCGGCCAGGCCCGTGTCCACCAGCAGGTCAACACCCACACGGGGACGGGCGCCGCAAATGAGCTTGACCAGTTCATCGCGGATCCGCTCGGCCGAGATGATGGTGATTCGTTCAGCCATCCCGGTCATGGCCTTGCGGACGTCGTCGTGGACGGAAACACCCAGCTGGGATGCGAACCGGGCGGCCCGCATCATCCGCAGCGGATCGTCGGAGAAGGACGCCTCCGGCGAGCCCGGCGTCGCCAGCACCGAGGCATGGAGGTCGCGGACCCCGCCGAACGGGTCCACCAGTTCCATGGTGGGCAGCTTGAGTGCCATGGCGTTGATGGTGAAGTCGCGGCGCAGCAGGTCGTCAGTCAGCGATGAGCCAAAGGCCACCACGGGCTTCCGGGAGTCCGGGTCGTAGGCTTCGGCCCGGTAGGTGGTGATCTCGATCTGGAATCCGGCCTTGCGCATGCCGATGGTTCCAAAGGCACGGCCGATTTCCCAGAAGTTGTCCGCCCACTTCTTAATAAGGGCAACCGTCTGGTCCGGGGTGGCGTCGGTGGTGAAGTCCAGGTCCGGCGAGGTCCGGCCCAGGAAGAGATCGCGCACGGGACCGCCTACCAGCGACAGTTCGTGGCCGGCGTCGACGAAGCGCTGGCCAAGCTCCAGGACCACCGGGTCCACCTGGAAATCGACGGTGTGGGAATCAGTCTTGTGATGTGCGTGCGCCATAGTTACTTAAGCTTGGCAGAAACCGGGGGCACGGCAGGCCAAAAAGTCCGTCAAGATCCGTGGGATTCCCGGGCCGCCGCGAAACTGCGTCATATGCCGTCCATGTTTGCGTCATGTTCCGGTCATCACGAACGGGCAACAGTCGTTAGAGTGGACTCCATGGCCCATCCAGTACCGAGCGCTCCAGGCAGGAGGACAAACGCACCATTGCCGTCGGCAATCGGTGCGCACGTTGCCCCTGCCCCGCACTCGGCGCCGGCGTCGCTGCCAACGGTGGAGGAAGTTTCCGCCGGCGGCGTGGTGGTTGACACGTCCGACGCCGAGCTTCGGGTTGCGATTATCGCCCGCCTTAACCGCGGGGGACGCCTCGAGTGGTGCCTGCCCAAGGGCCACCCGGAGGGCAAAGAGAACAATGAAGAGGCGGCGGTCCGAGAAATCGCCGAGGAAACCGGCATCGAGGGCACCATCCTGGCCCCCCTGGGCAGCATCGACTACTGGTTTACCGTCAGCGGGCACCGGGTCCACAAGACCGTGCACCACTACCTGCTGCGTGCCACCGGCGGTGAACTGACCATCGAGAACGATCCCGACCAGGAGGCCGTGGACGTTGCCTGGGTCCCCATCCAGGAGCTGGCCAGGAAGCTTTCCTTCCCCAATGAGCGGCGCATCGCCGACCTCGCACGCGAGGTCCTGCCCGGCCACCTCTGACGCCAGGCCGGCCCAACCCACAGCGGCGTTGCGGTGTTAAGCGCCTCCGGGTGAGACGATGAACTCGATGTCAGCTACCAACTTTCCTTCCGACAAAGCGGGCCGGACCGGCAATGCCGCGCCGGAAGGCCTCCCCGAAGAACCTGCGGCTCCGGCCACCGCACCGGCGTCTTCAGGAGCCAGCGAAACCCGCTCCAGCGCTATCATGGCCGCCGGCACCCTGGTATCCCGGTTCCTGGGCTTCGGCAAGACCTGGATGCTCGGAACGGCCCTCGGCCTCGGCTCCACGGTCAACGACACATTCATCAACGCCAACAACCTGCCCAACCTGATCTTCCTGCTGGTGGCCGGCGGTGTCTTCAACGCCGTCCTGGTGCCGCAGATCATCAAGGCCAGCAAGGCTCCGGACAGGGGAGCGGACTACATCAGCCGCCTCCTTACCCTTGCAGTCCTGCTGTTGCTCGGCCTGACGGCATTGGTGACGCTGGCGGCCCCGCTGGTCATCGATGTCACCACGCAGGGATACAGTCCGCAGCAAAAAGCCCTGGCTGTCACCTTCGCGTTCTGGTGCCTGCCCCAGATCTTCTTCTACGGCCTGTACGCCCTCCTCACCCAGGTCCTCAATGCCAACGGGGCTTTCGGGCCGGCCATGTGGGCGCCCATCCTGAACAACCTGGTGGCTATCGCCGGCCTGGGGATGTTTATCTGGATCTTCGGCACCAACGAGTTCAGCCCGCACACCCTGGCCAACTGGGGGTCAACGCAGACGTTGTTCATTGCAGGATTCTCCACCATCGGGGTGCTGGCCCAGACGGCCATCCTGATGATCCCGGTCTTCCGGCTAAAGCTTGGCCTCCGCCCACGGTTCGGGTGGCGGGGCGTGGGACTGGGCCAGGCAGCCAAGCTGAGCGTCTGGACCCTGCTGACGGCCGCCGTCGGGCAGCTCGCCTTCCTCTACGTCATGCGCATCGCCACCATCCCCGGCGCCGAACGCCTCCGCCTCGCGGAGGCGGACAATCCCGCCGCGGACATGCTGCCCGGCAACGCGGTGCTGGAGGTGGCCAGCCAGCTGTACCTGCTGCCGCACTCGATCATCGCCCTGTCCCTGGCCACGGTCCTCTTCAACCGGATGACCCGGGCCTCCCAGGACGGCAACCGGGCGGAGCTGCGGGATGCCCTCTCCCACGGCCTGCGGACCATGGCCGTCGCCACCGTTTTCGGTGCCCTGGCACTCTTTGCCCTGGCCGGCCCACTGGGTATGTTCTTCTCCGGCGGCTCGCGCAACGACGGCGTGATGCTGGCCCAGACGCTCACCATCCTGGCCCTCAGCACCCCCTTCATGAGTGCCAACTTCATGATGTCCCGCGTCTTCTACGCCAATGAGGATGCGCGCACCCCGTTCTACGTCCAGCTGCTGCTGGCGGTGGTGTACGTGGTGGGCGCCTTCGCCATCCAGTTCATGCCGGTGGGCCAGATCATCTACGCGATCGCCGTCCTGTACATGGTGGGCAATATCCTCTCCGTAGTGATCAGCGCGTTCTTCCTGCGGCGCCTCCTGGGCAGCCTTGACGGTCCGCGGATTGCCAATGCCTACATCCGCATGGGCTACGCCGCCCTGGGTGCGGCCATCGCGGGTGCCGGTGCCCTGTGGCTGATGGGCAGCTACAGCCCGGACGGTTTCGCCTGGAGCGGGCGCCTCCAGGCACTCGTGACGCTTGCCGTCGTGGGGCCAGTGATGCTGGCTGTGTACTTCCTGCTGCTCAGGCTGTTCCGCGTCTCCGAGCTGACGGACATGCTGCGGCCCCTGCTCGGACGGCTTGGACGTGGCGGCCAGGTGGCGCCCGCAGCGGCGGGCGGGGTCCCGCCGTCGTCCGCTCCCGAGGGAACCCCCTCAGTGGAAGCCGGGCCGGCAGCGGAGCGTCCCGCCCGTGCCACCACCTCGGTGGATACGGGTCTCATTCCCCGGATTTCCGGTGAGTTTGATGCTGTGTCGTTCAGGGCAGGTCCGGAGCCTGAGCGGGAAACCCCCAGCGCGCATTACGACGACGGCGCCTCGGGACCGGACGACGGCAGCTACCTGCCCGGAGAGGACCAGTCCAGCACCGCGCGCGGCGGATTGCTCCGTGAGCAAATTCCGCTGCCGGGCCGGCGCACTTTCCAGGGCAAGGCGGGCCAGAACCCCTATTTCAGCCACCGGCGCCCCCGGAAAAAGTGACTTTGACGCTGTTTCGGGGCTTCGTTCTCCGCAGCCGCCCACCCTCAATCCGCTAGGATCGGAGAGGTACAGGGGGAAGTTGTATCCGGGAGACCGCCATCCTGCCGTCCGCGGACGGCACGATCATCCATGCCGGAATCCCGGAAAATCTAGGAGGAACACGTGTCCAACCCGATCGATGTCGGATCAGTACTGGGCGGCCGCTACAAGGTCACAGCCACGGTATTGACCTCTCATGACCACGATCTGGTGCTGGATGGTGTGGACCAGGTCCTCAACCGCCCGGTCAGCATCCTGGTTGCCGGACCCCAGAACACCGAGCAGGTGGCCCAGAGCGCACGCGAAGTTGCCACGGGCGAACGCCCCGGCACTGTGCAGGTGCTGGATCTTGGCGTCACCGAGGCCGCCACGTACCTCATCACCAACCACACGTCCGCGGCAGACCTGCTGGACCTCGTGGTGGCTTCCAACCCGCCCTATGTGGAGCCGTTCTTCACCGACACGCTGGGCAGCGAGATCTTCGGCCAGGCCCGCTCGTACGAGCCGGAACCGTATGACGACGAAGAAAACGTCGAGGCCGGCTACATCAATTACTCGGACACGCACCCCAGCCAGGTGGATCCCTACCGGGATGCTCCTGCCGTGCCGCCCAAGCCTCCGGTGCGTCCCGCCGCGGCACCGAATGCCGCACCTGCCGCCGCCCGCAACAGCGGTTCCGGCGCTGCAGCTGCCGCCGGTGCTGGCGTTGCTGCTGGTGCTGCTGGCGCGGCCGCGGGTGCTGGTGGAACCGCAGCTGCTGGCCGTGCGCCGGCTTCCGCGCCGGCTGATCCCGAAGCCACTGCCGCTCATCCCGTGCAGCCTCCTGCCGGCCGTTCCGTGCCCGAAACCACCGGCAGCGGGCACGCCGGGGCCTCTGACTCCGGGCGGCCGAAGGTTTCCCTGTGGTCCGACGACGACTATGCGCAGGCGGACACCCAGGACGACTACGACTACCAGTACGAGGAAGAGCCTGTTGAGGAGCGCGCGCCGTCCAACAAGAAGAGCGCACTCTTCGCCAGGGCAGCAGCACCGGCGGCCGCTGGCGCGTCCTTCGCCGGCCGCGGCGATGATGATGACCGCGATGATTACGACGACGACCAGGACGACACAGGGCGCGAACCGCGGTCCATGCGGTGGCTCGTTGGAGGACTCCTGGCAGTTGTCCTCATCGCCGGACTGATTTTTGCCGTGACAAACCTGGGCAGCCTCTTCACGCAGCCGCAGGCCGGAAGCCCCGCGCCAGCAGCTACAACTGGCGCTCCCGAGGCGTCGGCAGCTCCCACGCAGGCGCCCACGTCCGCTGCACCGGCAGTTCCCCCGGCGATTGAAAGTGTGACCCGCCAGGGTAACTTCGACTTTGCTGCCACCTTCGACGGCGACCTGGTCAAGGCCTATGACGGCAACGCCGCCAGCTACTGGTCGGATATGGAATTCGCCACCGAGAACTGGGGCGGACTCGCTCCCGACGGCGTGACGCTTGCGGTCAAACTGAAGAGTGCAGCCACCGTTTCCTCCATCACGCTCTCGCAGCTTGGGGGATCGGGCGGAAGCATGACCGTCTACACCAACGACCGGCCATCGCTTGACGGCGCCAAGTCCGTGGGAACCAACAGCTTCACCTCCGGTGACCTGAACCTGCCGCTGGCTGAACCCGTCAAGGCCCAGTACGTCATCGTCGCAATCAATGCGCTTCCCAAGCTCGCAGCACCCAAGACCCGCTACGGCTACGGTCTCCGCCTCGCCGAAATCAAGGTTCAGTAGCCGGTCACGGTAACCTCTGCGCCCCAGCCCGGGCATGCCCTGTAATCTGGAAAGAGCGTCCTGCTGAGATAGCTCCATTCCGTATGTCTGTGATCTTCTCTGCCCGGACGCCGGAATATTCAGCATCCAGAAGCAGTTGTGCCATGTGGCCGGCCTCCACACGGAGGCGCGTCGAACAAGGAAGAGGTTCACCGTTCAGTGACCATCGCAGAAACCACCGCGTCCGAAGTACGTGATGTCATCATTGTCGGCTCAGGCCCGGCGGGTTACACGGCAGCCGTCTACACTGCCCGTGCCAACCTCAAGCCCCTGCTCTTCGCAGGCTCGGTTACCGCCGGCGGCGAGCTCATGAACACCACAGACGTGGAGAACTACCCGGGGTTTCCCGAGGGCATCATGGGTCCTGACCTGATGGAGAACTTCGAGAAGCAAGCCACCCGCTTCGGAACCGAGATCCAGTTTGAGGACGTCACCGCGCTGGAGCTCGAAGGCGCCGTCAAGACGGTCACCATCGCAACGGGGGAGACGTTCAAGGCACGGTCCATCATCCTCTCCACCGGTTCCGCCTACCGCGAGCTCGGCCTGCCCAACGAAAAGCGGCTGTCCGGCCACGGCGTGAGCTGGTGCGCAACCTGCGACGGTTTCTTTTTCAAGGACCAGGACATCGCCGTCATTGGTGGGGGCGACTCCGCCATGGAGGAGGCTCTCTTCCTCACGAAATTCGCCAGGTCCGTGACCGTGGTGCACCGCCGCGATTCCCTGAAGGCATCCAAGATCATGGCAGACCGCGCGCTGGCCCACGACAAGATCAAGTTCATCTGGAACAGCACCGTGGAAGACGTCATCGGCGAATCGAAAGTCACCTCGCTGAAGTTGAAGAACCTCGTTGACGGCAGCGTTACGGACCTCGCTGTCACGGGCGTGTTCGTTGCCATCGGCAATGACCCCCGGACCGACCTGGTGAAGGACGTCCTTGATCTCACCCCGGAAGGCACCATCGCCGTCCAAGGGAGGAGCTCCAAGACCAGCATCCCCGGTGTCTTCGCAGCCGGCGATGTCGTGGACCCCACCTACCGGCAGGCGATCACCGCCTCCGGTTCGGGCTGTGTGGCCGCAATTGACGTTGAACACTACCTGGCGGAACTTCCCGCCTAGGCACCGACGAAAAACATACCGAGAAGAAAGAGTGGCTATGAGCAACGCTAAAGACGTAACTGACGCAAGTTTCGGCACCGACGTACTGTCTTCGGAGAAGCCGGTTATCGTGGACTTCTGGGCAGAATGGTGCGGTCCCTGCCGCAAGCTGGGTCCCATCCTCGATGAGATCTCCGTGGAATACGGCGAGAAGGTAGACGTCGTCAAGGTGAACGTCGATGACAACCCCGCCATCGCTGCCGAATACGGCATTACCTCCATCCCCGCCGTTTACCTCTTCCAGGGCGGCGAAGTGAAGAACACGGTCATCGGTGCAAAGCCGAAGCAGTTCTTTGAGAAGGAATTTGCTGACGTTCTTTCCTAAGCTGATTTCTCCCGTAAAGGGGAGTTGACAGCTCTTTGAGTGGCCATCGCCTTATTGGCGGTGGCCACTCTTTTTGCTCGCTCATCCTGATGCGGTTTCACCGGCCAGCAGCAAAGGTGAAGCGCCATATCTAGTGGTTGTCTTTGCAAGTTGACCTCGGCAATCGACCTCGGAACGGCGTTCGAGCGGTGGTGTTTCACGTGAAACATCGCCGACCCTGCTCCGTGCTGGATGGGACTCCTCAGGCGAGGCTACCCGGACACTGATGCCAGGCAGCGGCATCTGCAGCCTCTAAATTCGCGGCAACCCTCTTGTGGCGCCGTAGCCTCAACAATCACCTCAGAATGCCTGGATATGGCTTCTCGAGCTTGTATCGGAGAAGTCGGCTCATCACGGCGACGGTGAATGCCTGGAATCGCGACAAACACCGTCGTATGAAAATTGCGCCACCATAGGACTGCCCAGCGATTGACCCGGGCGACTGGCAAAGGGGCGTAAAGTTTCACGTGAAACATCCGCATCGGTCTTGAACGAATATTAACCGCTCCCTATCAGCGCTGAATCTGGACCATAAATCGCGCTCAGTGGTTTCTAACGCTGGCGCTTCCATTGCCTCACCAGCTGGAAACCACTCGCACAGGACAATTTTCGTGAGACGTGCGGATGGCGCCTTATCGGTCCGTTCGACAGATCCTTGGCAATTGGGATCCTGCGAAAGACACCAGCGATACCGAGTGCTGCATGGCGTCTTCACATGCCGCGGAATGAGCATAGCAGCGAGCTGAGGCTCAGAATGAGGATTCTTGGCATGCAGATGAGATCTATCCCCATGGGGGACCGTATGGTGTCTGCGTGCACTGGCGCGAGGAGGCCACGCATGCCAGCAACATTGCCACCTGGCGCCCGCTGTGCCAGCAGAACGAACGGAACTGGCTACCGCGTTCTAGTCAGATAACCTACGCCTGGAGGCATCCGATCAAGTAGCAGCTAGCAACAATGCCGAACAATGGCCTTGGAGGACCGCTCATTTGCCCGGCTATACCGGGCGACGATTCAAAGAGGATCATTCCGTCACCATCTCTAAGGGCAGGAGTGGACGCAGCAATCGGCAAATGCCGCCGCAATACCTCCGATAGTCAGTCAGCCTCGTAAAGCTGAATCTAGGACTCAGGTTGCCGGCCAACACAGAGTGCCGCAGTACTCGTACTCGTGTTTCGCCTATGGTGGTAAGTGGCTCACAGTAGGGGCCACTAAGCCCCCGGAGAGGACACTCAACTAGGTACGTTTCACGTGAAACACAGTCCCAAATCGAGCAGCCACGCATCCGCCTCCTACGGCCTTACGTCCCGGCGTTGACGAGATGACCCAGTAGCTCCCTCAGTCATGGGGTCCCTGATAGTAGTCAGAACTTGCAGAGCCATACCTAAAGGGTGACTAGGTTCAGCCAAAGAGCCGGTCGCAGCCATAGCAGCCCCGTGAGACATGCGGATAGGTGAGCAGATATTTCACGTGAAACGGAAGCAGTACCCGCCTCGACCCTGTGATCGCAATACTCTGCTCCTGAGACTGGCCCGTTTCACGTGAAACATATCATCCGCCCGATCACTATAGTCAGGACGGGCGCTAACAGGCGAGTGCATCCAACTTGGCAAACGAATTGTCCTGAGCCCAACCTATAAGCGTGCTGAGCTTTCGCTCGGAGGCGGACCGAAATCATCAAGGGCACCGCGTGCGAATCGCTCGTAGTTCACCAGGATGACGACAACCCGGGGCATGAGAGAGGTTGCGACGGCCGACCGCCAGGTCTCCAAATGGGGGAGCTGCGCCAGACTGCCTACCAGCCAGAGAGACGCTGTTACTAGCGGTCCATGGATCCGTCTCCGTGCGGGAGGGCGCAATCCTGCAGCATTCAAGAGTCACACTCTGGCGCCCGCAGGCTTCCCAGGCCTGCCAGCCGACACGATGCAGCGTGAGGAATGCCGCTGAACAAGGACCCAATAGAAGGTGATGCCGTCTTGGGAAGCAGACCAGACTGCAACTTACTCGACATCTACTGTCGGATCCAGGGCGGCTCTTCAAGTGCCGGACGGGACCCCCACGCCATAAGCCTGTTCGCCGCGGCTCCGCAGGTTCGCGTTTCTCTAGCGAACAGCAGTTCACCTGACAGGACCTCGCCGCCTCTACCAGGAGAGGCGGCCCGCCGAAGACAGGGGTGAAGGCCATAGGCCACCGGGCACGTATGGTCCTCGGCATGCCTCATTGAGCCGGAGGGTCTTTTATAGCGGCATACCGGGCGAACCATATGGGACCCTGACGACCCCTAAGAGACCGATACTGATCAGCCAACCGGGAACCTCGCAATGGACTGTGGCCGGTGCCATTGCGACTGTGCGTAGCCCACGACCGCAACTCGGGTGATCGGCGGCTGCTGCAGCAAGGCAGGAAAGGGTGCCCGGCCGTGTTCTTTCCCACAACTTTATCCACAGCCACCGTCTCCTCAATCCACAGAGTTATCCACAGCTACTTCAAGGCGCCACAGCGGGTATCCTGGGGTGGCGGAACGCCGGCTGCCGTGTCATTGGGAACGGCGCAGATCATTGAAGGATCTGGCTGGCTCCGAGCCGCTGGTCCACACCGGGCAAACCAGCACTTGAGCCGCTGGATCAGCCACATTCGTACTATTTTAGATGCGCGAACGTGCCCCAACGGCAATCTTCTGACGCGGCCTCAAGTCCGTGCTCCGTTTCACGTGAAACGGCTCCCTGTTGGGCGCAGGTTGGTCGTGAGAGGCGTTCCGTCTCTCCTCGGCATGAGAAGGTAGGAGAAGCCAAAGCCTGGTCTTGTCCACAGATCTATCCACATTGTTATCCACAGGTTTATCCACTACTGCCCACAGCTCAGGTGAGACTCGGCCTCCCCGCCCTCATGCAGTCTCAAGCCCCGGCAGGACCCTGACGTCAGACGGGTATCACTGCCGGAGGACGAGGCACGAGATGCCCAGCCGCCGACGTGTCGCGGCCCCACCGCGGACCCGCGCCTGCCGACAGACTGCCTGAACGGAATGCGTACAGTCCCAGAGCCAATCAAAAGCATGCTCGAGTTCCTCAATGAAGCCGCAGGGCCTGGACCAGCCGCTCGGAAGATGCACGCACTCTCGAGACGCGCGTCTAGGAGCGTGTCGTCAACAGTCCGGGGCATGCGGCTGGATAAACGCACTGAGGTGCAGGGGAGTGGAAGGCCAAACATAGCCGAAGTGGAACGTACCATTGTCCACCGCCCCGCACGCACTTCGGCTCTGACTGCATGGCCTTCTTAGGCGGCGCTTTGATATCTCTAGCGAACCAACAATCATTGGCCCCCCGCCTCTCTATTGCAGGCAGGGCCTGCGCAACTGGAGTGCAGTAAGGCTTTGGCCTCGGTCATCAGTCATCGAATGACTTACGGAGTGCCCCTGGAGGCTCACTGCACAGCGTCGCGCACGGCAGGCCATACTTCCAGGAGGGCTGAGAGGGCCCGTAGAACGCACTGAGGCGAGCTTGGGGCCGAAGCTTCCCAGGAGGGAACGCATTGGGTATGGGGCTGTCACGGTGTGGCCCGGGGGACTGGTAACTGGGGCTCGGTGGCTGCTTCGGCTGGTCGGTTCTTGCATACACCCACCGCCAGGTTCGAAGCGCACGAGGCCCCTGTGGCCACGATTGGCCGGGTCAAGTGTGGCAAGACTCCGATGGGAATGACGGCTGGCTACGTTCGTGGAGCTATCAGCGCCGCGGCATACAGGCGAGTTCCGATTGCAGAATATGTGAAGGAGGCGAGTCCTTGGTTAGCGTTTCACGTGAAACATGCCGCCGTACCGGGCACGATGGCATGTTTAACGACAGGGGGTGGTGCCGGTAGGACTTGCCGTGCTACGGTCACTCACCCCGATGGGCATCATGCTCGTCAGCTCCGAGTTTCACGTGAAACATTTCCATGACTGTCGTCGTTTTGTCAGGGTAGTGGTGGTAGGCAACATCGCCGAGGCATCCTGCCCCTCAACGTCACTGTGACTGTTGGAACTAGGTGTTCAAGGCTCTCCGTTTCACGTGAAACATCATGACAAGAGCAGCTCCTATATTTGTACCTTGTCGACGAGGGTGCCGGCACTGGGCCCGGACTCACCTGTTGTCCTCGAGCAATCCGCGCCGCGGCCTGTGTAGGTGGAGATGTTCCACGTGAAACACCTTGGGATGCCCCATGCACCCTTTGTGTCGAACACCTTTCGTAGACGCGACTAGCGAGCGGAGCTGTGGCTAGGATCGACGAACCCCAAAGGATAGGTGAAGGCATTGGGCAGAAATCTAAGCCTTCCAGCATGGGATGCGAAAAGCTCGCCACTGACGAAGTCCGTGGCTAGCGGCATTCGCGCCCCAAGCGGCCCAGTAGGGCCTTGAGGCAGAGATAGAGCTACGAACCTGATCAACATGTGGGCTGCCAACGCATTCGTAAGTCGGCTCGCTTAGCAAGGTACTTAGCAACGAATCTTCGGCTCTTCACCGACTGGGGGAGTTCCTGAAACACTCGAAGACCCATCAGAGCGCTATCGCTTCCAGAGGAAGCGGCATCAGGATCTATGATTAGCGACCCCAACCCTACCCGTACTGAGCGGATACTCGGGGTGCAGGGCGCCTTTAGCTGATCCGAACTGTACTGGGATTCGAAGTAGATGGAGCCGACAGAACCCATTCAGCAAGCGACCGCGCATGATCCGACGTACACAGTGGGGATGCAACTAAGGTGAGGAGCTGGAGTATCCGCCTGCCCATCAATGAGATTCTTGGGGATTTTTTGCGGCCCTCCTGCGCGAACAGTGCTGATGCATGCAGTCGGGTGGATTCCTGCCTCTGCGGGCCGCAAGACGAAAGGCTGCGTCTCGACCGCCCGCGCACCAGGCCTCTGTCGACAAAGGAGGGCAGCGGTCCAAAGAGCTCTACGGTCCAGATGCCCACATGCCCCAAGTGAATAGAAGACTCCCGACCGGCACCTGCCATCGGTCGCAGCCCTCACCCGGCAGTCGATGAAGACGCGCTAACTACACACAAAGTGGCCGAACAACAGCCGACGACAATGGCGAAGTTTCACGTGAAACACTCCCCCCAAGAGGACCAGCATCCACCGGCTCCAGGTTCGTGGAACAGAGAATACATGCTACGGATACCTCGGCTGTGCACTTCAATCTGCGCCACGGCGTCCACACGGAAAGTTACCGCCTTGTCCGCGCACCCACCCCGCGCGTGCGCTGGAACGATTCGCGTTCAGGAAGTACAGCCTGAACGCTTCTCTCCCGGTACTTGAGGTTAGACAAGACAGGAGGCCCGGTTCAAAAGAACCGAGCCTCCTGTTGATCACTACAGCTAGTTAGCCGAATCTGGCGCCAAAACGTCCATGATGCGGTTCAAGTCCTCAACACTGGCGAACTCAATACTGACCTTACCCTTGCGGACGCCCAAGGAGATCTTGACGTTGGTATCCAACCGGTCGGAAAGGGAAGATGCAAGGTAATCAAGACGCTCGTGCCGCGCACCGGGGCGGGGGACATTGTTCTTGGCCGGGGTGGCCGGATCCTGGTAAAGGGTGACAGCCTCTTCCGTGGCCCGCACAGACATTCCCTCAGCGACGATCTTCTGGGCCAGGCGCTCCATCGCAGCAGCGTCCGGCAGGGACAGCAGTGCACGCGCGTGGCCGGCCGAGAGGACACCCGCTGCCACCCGGCGCTGTACAAGCGGGGGGAGCTTCAGAAGGCGCAGGGTGTTGGAAACCTGTGGTCGGGAACGGCCGATCTTGTCGGCCAGCTGCTCATGCGTTGTCCCGAAGTCCTCCAGCAACTGCTGGTACGCGGCTGCCTCTTCGAGCGGGTTCAGCTGGCTACGGTGCAGGTTCTCCAGTAGGGCGTCGCGCAGAAGGTCATCGTCAGTCGTTTCACGGACGATTGCCGGGATAGTGTCCAGGCCGGCTGCCTGCACTGCCCGCCAGCGGCGTTCGCCCATGACGAGCTCATACGGCTCGATACCATCTTCAGTTGATTTACGGACAACAATTGGCTGGAGGACGCCTATTTCACGAACAGAGTGAACAAGCTCCGCCATATCATCTTCGTCGAAGACTGAACGCGGCTGTTTCCGGTTGGGATGGATGTCCGCAACAGAAATCTCGGCGAAGTGGGCACCCGGGACCTCCACCAAGTCAACCCCGTTGTCAGCGGCTCGGACATCGGCCACCTCACCGGACGGGGAACTGTCCGTCGAGGGAGACGAGGGAGTCACATCGGACGCGGGAGCCACCGCCTGCGGGATCGGCGTCGGCGTGGCTGGGACCGTATCCGGAGCGGCTGAAGCGGCATCTGCAACCACAGGAACATCAGCGGCAGCTGCGGACTTCTTTGTGGTGCTGCCTGTGGCCCGCGCAGCACCGGAAGGTTTCTTCGGCGCTGGAGCCTTCGCGGGTGCTGCTTTCTTCGTGGCCGGCGCGGATTCACGTGGGGCTGCAACTGACGGCACGTCCGGCTTGCCCATGCCTTCAGCTTCAACGGGCTCGGATTTTTTACGGCCTTCCGGGAAGAAGAGATCCACCGGACGCGACGCAGCGGCACCGTTGGACGCGCCCGAACTAGGAATCAGCGCGCCAAGTCCGCGGCCAAGGCCCCGTCGCTTCTCGCTCATGGGTAAATCCCTCCAGTGGTAGAGCCGGGCGTAGTCCCGACTCCGGTCGATGCAGTATTGAAGATTTTAGCGTTCTGCTATTTCAGCAGCGGCTTCCAGGTAGGACAGGGCACCGCTGGAGGAAGGGTCATACGTCATTACAGTCTGCTGGTAGCTTGGCGCTTCGGAGATGCGTACAGAGCGGGGGACCACTGCGGAGAGCACCTGCTCAGGGAAATGCGTCCGGACCTCCGCCGCAACCTGGGCGGCAAGGTTGGTACGGCCGTCGTACATGGTGAGCAGAATGGTGGAAACAACCAAGTCGGCGTTCAGGTGCTTCTGGATCATTTCAATGTTCTTGAGCAGCTGGCTCAGTCCTTCCAGCGCGTAGTACTCGCACTGGATGGGAATGAGGACCTCATTGGCCGCGCAGAACGCGTTGACCGTCAGGAGGCCCAGGCTGGGCGGGCAGTCGATGAAGATGTAGTCGAGCCGTTCCTCACCGTTCTTTTCCCGGGTCTTGGCGTAGACATCGATGGCCCGGCGCAGCCGCTGTTCGCGCGCCACGAGGGACACAAGTTCGATTTCCGCCCCGGCGAGGTGGATGGTGGCAGGAGCGCAGATGAGCTTTTCCATGTCGGGGCACTGCGCCACTACATCTGCCAGCGCCACGTCATTGATGAGGACGTCGTAGATGCTGTCCACGTCGGCATGGTGCTCGATGCCAAGGGCTGTGGAAGCGTTGCCCTGCGGGTCGATGTCGATGACCAGCACGTTCAGCCCGGCAGCTGCCAGCGCGGCAGCGATATTCACCGTGGTGGTGGTCTTGCCAACACCGCCCTTTTGGTTCGACACAGTGAAAATCCGGGTCTTTTCGGGTCGCGGAAGGCGGCGGCCCATCAGCTTTTCGCGCCGCTTGGTCTCGTGGGCGAGCTCGCGGGCAATGGGGCTGGAATCGTCAATCGCATCGATAACGTTTGATCGACCCGCAGCGGTTGTTTCACGTGAAACAAGTACTGATGAAGAGTTGCTCGCAACCGGTTTCGGGTGGTTTCCGCCTCGTCCAGGAATACTAACCGGGCCAGAGACAGAACGTGCTGACCCCAGCGTCACAAACGGTGGTATCCGTTGTGTGGAGGCTTCACTACTTGTCACTGGGGCACACTCACTCTCGTTCAGCCAATTTTGCTGCCGTTGTCTAGCCTAACTGCTGCACCCGGCAGACCGAGGTCACCGGGCCCTTACTAGGACTTCTTTTGGGGCTTGTTTACAACGATGCGTACTACCGTGGTGGGCTCCTCAAGGAGGTTGTCACCCACGGTGAGTACTGATGTCTCAACGCCACCCAGTTTCCTGATGGCTTTGGCGGCTTTTTCGATCTCTTCACCGGCACTGCGGCCCTTGATGGCGATCACTTCGCCCTTGCCGGCAAGCAGGGGGATGGTCAGTCCCGCAAGGTTTGTCAGGGCAGATACGGCCCGGGCGGTCACGACGTCGGCTTCGACATTGCCCACGGCAAGCTCGGCGCGGCTACGCATGACCGTGACGTTGTCCAGGCCGAGGTCGTCAACCACTTCCTGGAGCCAAATTACCCGGCGTTCCAAGGGTTCGATGAGGGTCAGTTCAAGATCCGGCCGGGCTATCGCCAGGCACAGCCCCGGAAGCCCGGCACCGCTTCCAACATCCGCCACGTGGCTTCCCTGCGGAATCTCGCTTTCGATGACGGCACAGTTGAGGACGTGGCGGCTCCAGAGGCGTGGGATCTCCCGAGGACCAATGAGGCCCCGTTCAGTTCCGGAGGTTGCCAAGTGCTCAACGTAGCGCTTTGCCAGATCCAGCCGATCGCCGAAAATCTTCTCAGCAGCCCGAAGTTCGGCAGCCGTGATGTCAACCATGGTTAGCGGCAGCAATTCTCTAGTCAGCGGATACAACGATATGGCGGCCGTTGCCTTCGCCTTCGGACTCGCTCACGAGTCCCAGGTCGGCAACGGCGTCGTGGACAATCTTGCGCTCGTAGGCACTCATGGGCTCAAGGGCAACGGGCTTGCCGGTCTCCTTGACCGAAGCAGCAGCGTCTTCGGCAATCTTCTGCAGGTGGCCGGTACGTTCCTGCCGGTAGCCGTTGATGTCCAGCACCAGGCGCGAGCGGCTTTCAGTGGCAGACAGGACTGCAAGACGCGTCAGTTCCTGCAGTGCCTCGAGGACTTCACCGTCCTCACCCACCAGGCTCTCCAGTCCTTCGGTCTCCTCTTCGGCGACGATGGAGATGTACGTGCGGCCGTTGCGGACCTCGATGTCGATATCGCCATCGATATCAGCGATGTCCAGCAGTTCCTCGAGGTAGTCAGCCGCGATGTCGCCCTCTTCTTCCAGCCTGCTGGCAGCAGAAGGTTTTACGGACGAACCGTCCGCAGTGCCGGACTCGTCGCGGTCCTCGACCACGTCTTCGGAAAGGGCGTGTTCGGTGCTCTCGGCTGACATCTACTTCTTCTTCCTGTTCTTACGTTGTGGCTGTACGCGCTGTCCCTTGGCTTCGGCGATCGCGGCTGCGGCTTCTGCCTCAGCCTCGGCGGCGGCGTCCTTCTTTCCGGTCAGGATAGACAGCGCGGGCAGGCCTTTGGCGGCCCGACGTTCAGCAAGGGCCTTGGCAGCAGGGGAACCAGGCGTGGGCATCCGGCGGATGACGAAGAACTGCTGGCCCATGGTCCAAAGGTTGGTGGTGGTCCAGTAGATCAGGACACCAATGGGGAAGTTAATGCCACCCACACCAAAGACGATGGGCAGGATGTAGAGCATCATCTTCTGCTGGCGCATGAACGGGCTGGCCATCGCCTCTTCAGACATGTTCTTGGCCATGATCTGCTTCTGGGTGATGAACTGCGACGCCGTCATGGCGAGGATCATCACGATGGAGAGGATCCAGACGGCAGTCTGGTTGCCGCCACCGCCGCCGTGCAGCAAGGAGGCCGACAGCGGAGCTCCAAAAATGCTCGACGCATCGAACTCGACAACCTGCTCGTGGCTCATGGCGCCAATGCCGTTGCCCTGGTCCTTGGCCTGGGAGATTCCCGACAGCACCTGGAAGAGTGCAAAGAAGAAAGGCATCTGGATCAGCATGGGAAGGCAGGCCGAGAACGGGTTGGTCCCGTGCTTCTTGTACATGGCCATCTGCTCCTGGGCCATGGCCTGGCGGGAGAGCTGATCGGTCTTGCCCTTGTACTTGTCCTGCAGCTTCTTCAGGTCAGGCTGCAGCAGCTGCATGCCGCGCTGTGCCTTGATCTGCTTGACGAACACCGGGATCAGGGCGGCACGGATCACCAACACCAGCCCAATGATGGACAGCGTCCAGGTCCAGCCGTTCGCCGCGGGCATCCCGATGGTGCTCAGTCCATCGTGGAATCCAATCATGATGATGGAAACCAGCCACTTGAACGGGGCCATGATTGTTCCAAAGAAGTCCATACTTATCCCTATTCGTCAGGCCGCACTGCGGCCTTCTTCATTAGTCCGAGCAACCAGGTACTTGTCTGGGTTGTTCAGCACAACAATTGTGGGGGTCTGGTTTTCAGGCCATTCCCGCTTGCCCGCGGGGACGTGGTCCACTCCGCCGGCGTTCCATGGGTGGCAGCGGCCCAGGCGGCGGGCAGCCAGCCAGGTTCCTTTAACAGCGCCGTGGACGGTGACAGCTTCAAGGGCGTAAGCCGAGCATGAAGGAAAAAACCGGCAGACCTGGCCGTACAAGGGTGAAACCACCTTGCGGTAGGCCTTCAGCAGGAGAATGAGGATGTTCCGGGGCGCGTTCCAGAGAAACAGCAGGACGGCGGCGGGAACAGGATGAAGATGGGCGACGACGGCGGTGGCGTTATGCACGCGGTGTCCCCTTCTGTGTTGTACCAGCCGAACCCTTGGCAGCAGCCCTTTGGGGGCGGCCGGCCAGCCGGTTCAGCGTCGACTCAAGTGCAGCGTTATAGTCCTCCAGCAGCTGGTCCCAGCTGGCGGAAGCGGACGCAGGCAGCGCCCTGACCACTATGGCGAGACCGGTGCCGTGTTCGCGCAGCGAGGCAGCACCTGCTTCCCGTAGTCTCCTCTTAACGAGGTTCCTGACCACAGCGTTCCCGACACTCTTGGAAACGATGAACCCGATCCGGCTGGGTTCGTCGGCAGCGATGGCTGCCGCATATAACACTACGTTCCGGCGTCCATTGCGGACACCGGAACGTACGGTTGTTGAAAAGTCGGTGGAAGTCCTCAGGCGGTTGCGGGTGGCCAGCACCTTAAACTCGCAATGAAGGTATCTACCGACAAGTCAGTTATTTAAGCCGACAGCTCGGTGCGGCCCTTGCCACGGCGGGCTGCCAGGATGGCGCGGCCGGCACGGGTACGCATACGAAGGCGGAAGCCGTGCTTCTTGGCTCGACGGCGGTTATTCGGCTGAAAAGTCCGCTTGCTCACGTTAGTTACTCCAGTGGATCAAAGGTGCGTCCACCCGATCAAAAATGGGGAAGAACTGGCCGACGCTAAGTTTTGTATATGCACGCTTCCCCCTGCTGCCCAGGCGCAGTGCGCTTGGGAGAATCAGTCGGGGCCAAAAAGCGGACACAAAGGACTTCACAACGTTAGGGCAATTTAGACCCTGCAGTCAAACCGGGAGGGGTCCCCTCCACTATCCCCAGCTGTGTCTAACTACCCTTCACCACCTGTGGATGAAGTGGCTCACAAGCGCCAAAAGCGAACCACAACGGTGTAATTATCCACAAGCAGTTTCCCAGCTATCTTCTAGGCTTTTCATCCCCTAGAGTGGCTCAGTAGCCGATTATCCACGGACTGTGCATAACCCTGTGGATGAAGCTGGGCCAGCATCTTGGTTCCGGGTCCGGGGCTGCAGGTAATGCAGGGCAAAGCAAGTTTTGAGGGAACCGATTGATGACAGTAGACGAAGCCAACCACGCCAATACTGTCGGAAGTTCCTGGCGGCGCGTTATCAGCCTGCTGGAGAAAGACCACCGGGTAACACCGCGCCAGCGTGGCTTTGTCATCCTCGCCCAGGCCCAGGGCCTGATCGGATCGACCCTCCTGGTGGCCGTTCCCAACGAACTCACCCGTGAGGTGCTGCAGACGCAGGTCAAGGACGCCCTGGACGATGCCCTGCACAACGTCTTCTCTGAGGACATCAGGTGCGCCATCGACGTCGACACCGATCTTGTCCCCATCCACAAAGAGCCCGAGCCCGTGGTTGAGCCTGCCTATGCGCAGGACCAGCTGATTGAGCAGAAGCCGCAGCCCATGCTGCCAAGCACCTCCCACGAATTTGGCCGGCTCAACCCCAAATATGTCTTCGACACGTTCGTCATCGGTTCATCCAACCGTTTCGCCCACGCTGCTGCCGTCGCCGTCGCCGAAGCACCTGCCAAGGCCTACAACCCGCTGTTCATTTACGGCGACTCCGGCCTGGGCAAGACACACCTGCTGCACGCGATCGGGCACTATGCCCGCCGGCTCTACAGCGGCATCCGGGTTCGGTATGTGAATTCCGAGGAGTTCACCAACGACTTCATCAACTCGATCCGGGACGACGAGGGCGCCAGCTTCAAGACCACATACCGGAACGTGGACGTCCTGCTCATTGACGACATCCAGTTCCTCGCCGGCAAGGACCGGACACTGGAGGAGTTCTTCCACACCTTCAATTCGCTGCACAACAACAACAAGCAAGTGGTGATCACTTCCGATCAGCCGCCCAAACTGCTTGCCGGTTTCGAGGACCGGATGAAGTCGCGCTTCGAGTGGGGCCTGCTGACGGACATCCAGCCCCCTGAACTGGAAACCCGCATCGCCATCCTCCGCAAGAAGGCCCTCAGTGAGGGACTGTCCGCGCCGGACGACGCGCTGGAGTACATCGCATCCAAGATCTCGAGCAACATCCGCGAACTTGAGGGCGCGCTCATCCGCGTCACCGCATTCGCCAGCCTGAACCGGCAGCCAGTCGACGTAGCCCTCGCGGAAATGGTCCTGAAGGACCTCATCACCGACGACGGCGCCCAGGAAATCACCTCCAGCCAGATCCTGCAGCAAACGGCTGACTACTTCAAACTCAGCATGGAAGAGCTCTGCAGCAAGTCCCGGACCCGGACACTGGTCACCGCCCGGCAGATCGCCATGTACCTCTGCCGCGAACTGACGGACATGTCCCTCCCCAAGATTGGCCAGGAACTCGGCGGCCGCGATCACACCACAGTCATCCATGCAGACCGGAAGATCCGTGAGCTGATGGCCGAGCGACGTGTGATCTACAACCAGGTCACGGAGCTGACCAACCGCATCAAGCAGCAGCAGCGCGACTCCTGATCCCCGCATCTATACCTTATTAACAGGTGCATGTGGATAAGCCTGTGGATAGTTAAGGGGACAAGCGCGCTTAATGGGCTTAAAACCCTTAAGGCGCCTGTGGATCGTTAAAACCGGCTTCTGGGTTGTCCCCATCCACACCCTGTTTAAAACCCAGTTAACTCACAGTCCGTGAACAGGGCTTAACCGCGGATCTCCGCCGCGGGACGGGGTTATCCACAGTTTCCACAGCAGTTATTAACACTACGAATCCCAAAAAATTGAAAATCCCTCAAACAACAAGATCGTTCCCCTAGTACCGTGCAGGGACCATCGGCCCCCTGAAGGGGCCGGGGAGGTTTTGGGGGATGGGTTAATCCCGGATCTTCCGGCTAAGCTGTCAGCAGCGCTCCCATCCCTGGGTTTTTGTGTGGTTTCCGTTCAGCGCGGACCATGCACCTGCCGGAATCGGGTGCATCATTTTCCGGAATCACCCCTGCGGAGGTTCCGGCCTACTAGGCAGCAGCAACGAAAGGCGGCATCCCTCCGTGAAGTTCAGAGTCGATCGGGACGTCCTGGCAGAAGCCGTTACCTGGACAGCCCGCTCGTTGTCTCCGCGGCCGCCAGTGCCAGTCCTCTCCGGCCTGCTCCTCAAGGCAGAAGCCGGAACCGTCAGCCTTTCAAGCTTCGATTACGAAACGTCTGCGCGCCTTGAGATCGCTGCCGACATCCGTGATGAAGGCACCATCCTGGTATCGGGCCGGCTCCTTGCGGATATCTGCCGAAGCCTGCCTTCGGCGCCGGTCGACGTCGAAACCGACGGCAACAAAGTCACCCTCACCTGCCGCCGCAGCAGCTTCCACCTCGCCACCATGCCCGAGGCCGAATACCCGCCGCTTCCCGCGCTTCCCGCCATCAGCGGCACCGTTCCCGGTGATGCGTTTGCACAGGCCGTTTCCCAGGTGATCATTGCCGCCAGCAAGGACGACACCCTCCCCATCCTCACCGGGGTGCGCATGGAAATCGAAGACGACCTCATCACGCTGCTGGCTACCGACCGCTACCGCCTGGCGATGCGCGAGGTTCCGTGGAAGCCCGTCACTCCCGGCGTCTCCACCAGTGCGCTGGTCAAGGCCAAAACCCTCAACGAAGTGGCTAAAACACTGGGCAACAGCGGCGACATCAGCCTGGCACTGTCCGATGACGACACCCGCCTGATTGGCTTTGAAAGCGGTGGACGCACCACCACGTCCCTGCTGGTGGATGGCGATTACCCGAAGATCCGGTCGCTTTTCCCGGAGTCAACGCCCATCCACGCCACTGTCCAGACCCAGGAACTGGTGGAAGCCGTCCGTCGTGTGTCCCTGGTGGCTGAACGCAACACGCCGGTCCGACTGGCGTTCACCGCCGGACTGCTGAACCTGGATGCCGGCACCGGTGAAGACGCCCAGGCGTCCGAAGAACTCGAAGCGCAGCTCTCCGGAGACGACATTACCGTGGCGTTCAACCCCCACTACCTTGTGGAAGGCCTCAGCGTGATTGAAACCAAATTCGTGCGGTTTTCATTCACGTCAGCCCCCAAGCCGGCCATGATCACCGCCCAGGCTGACGCCGACGGCGAGGACCAGGATGATTACCGGTACCTGGTGATGCCGGTTCGTCTCCCCAACTAGTCCCCATCGGCTCCCAGCCTTCGAAGACTCAGGCCGGGCTCCTCGCCTATGAGGCCCAACCACCGCCACCCACTAGCCCAGAAAAGAGTTCCACCATGCACATTGGACTGATCGGCCTTGGCAAAATGGGATTCAACATGCGTGAGCGGTTGCGCAACAGCGGCATCGAGGTCACGGGTTACGACCGGAACCCCGATGTGACCGACGTGGCTACCGTCGATGAGCTCCTGGCCGCCGTTCCCGCACCGCGGCTGATCTGGGTGATGGTTCCCGCCGGCGCAGTCACGGATGTAGTCATCACCGAACTCGCCGACAAGCTGGACCAGGGCGACCTGGTAATTGACGGCGGAAACTCCCGCTTCACCGAGGACCAGAAACATGGTGAACTCCTCGCCGGAAAAGGCATCCGTTTCGTGGATTGCGGTGTTTCCGGCGGCGTCTGGGGCCTGCAGAACGGCTATGGCCTGATGGCCGGCGGCGACGCTGCGGATGTGGAACTGGCCCTGCCGGTCTTCGATGCCCTGCGTCCGGAAGGTGACCGTGCGGACAGCTTCGTCCATGTGGGCGGCGTCGGCGCGGGCCATTACGCCAAGATGGTCCACAACGGCATCGAATACGGCCTGATGCAGGCATACGCCGAGGGATACCAGCTGCTCGCTTCGAAAGACATCATCAGCGACCTCCCCGGCACTTTCCGCGCCTGGCAAAAAGGCACCGTAGTCCGGTCGTGGCTGCTCGACCTGCTGGTCAAGGCCCTGGAAGAAGACCCCGGCCTGCAGAACATCGATGACTACGTGGAGGACTCCGGCGAAGGCCGTTGGACCGTTGAGGAAGCAATCGCCAACGCCATCCCGGCTCCCGCGATCACGGCAGCGCTCTTCGCCCGGTTTGAGTCCCGCGAGGACAGCTCACCTGCCATGAAGATGGTGTCCGCACTCCGGCACCAGTTTGGCGGGCACGCCACCCGTCCCGCCAAGTAGCACCCACCGGGGACCGCCGCTGTCCCCAGAATTGTCGAAACCCGCGTGTATCTGGAACACCTCTCCCTGACCGATTTCCGCAGCTACGCCCAGGTGGACCTTTCCCTCAGCCCCGGCGTCACGGTGCTGGTGGGCTACAACGGCATCGGCAAAACCAACCTGATGGAGGCCATCGGCTACCTGGCCACCCTCAGTTCCCACCGGGTCAGTTCGGACGGCCCGCTCCTGCGGTTCGGCACCGAACGCGCCCTGGTACGGGCCAGGCTGGTGCGCAACGGCCAGACCACGGTGCTCGAGCTGGAGATCAATGCCGGCAGGGCCAACCGCGGCCGTATCAACCGCAGCAATCCGGTCCGGGCGCGGGACCTGCTGGGCATCTGCCAGACGGTGCTCTTTGCGCCGGAAGACCTGGCCTTGGTCAAGGGGGATCCGTCCAATCGACGCAGGTTCCTGGACGAACTGCTCGCCAGCCTGGTCCCGCACCATGCCGCAACACGCAGCGACTACGACCGCGTGCTGAAACAGCGCAACGCCCTGCTGAAATCGGCCCGTGCCGGGAGGGTCACCGCCGCCCACGAAGCCACCCTCGATGTGTGGGACCAGCACATGGCAAAGGCCGGGGCCGAGCTCCTGCACGCACGGCTGGAACTGGTGGAACTTCTCCGGCCCCACCTTTCCCGCGCCTATGCGGAGCTGACCGACGCGTCCAAGCTGGCGGACGCGATCTACCGGTCCACGCTGCAGAACCAGATGGACGACGACGGCGCATCGTTGGGTGCCACAGGCCGGCCGGGGCCGGGGGACACGGCCGCTGCCGAAGACCTGCGCGGCCTCAGCATTGAGGAGCTGACCCAGCGCTATATCCGCGCGTTCGGCGAATCACGGAAGAAGGAGCTTGAGCGGGGCATCTCGCTGGTGGGTCCGCACCGTGACGATCTTGAACTCGTGCTGGGACAGGCCCCCGCCAAGGGTTATGCATCCCACGGTGAAACATGGTCCATGTGCCTGTCCCTGCGGCTGGCGTCCTACTACGTCATGCTTGACGATGCCCGTACCGGCGGCTCCGCTCCCATCCTGATCCTTGACGACGTTTTTGCCGAGCTGGACGTCCAGCGGCGGCGTAAACTGGCCGCTATAGTTTCCGGCGCGGAACAGGTCCTGGTGACCGCCGCCGTCGACGCCGATATCCCGGAGGAACTGTCCGGACGGCGGGTGAAAGTCGTCCCGGGAGGCATTGATGAGCAGGGAGAGTGACGCCGGCGGGCTGCAGCCCGGACGGGATCCCGACCAGATCGATGCTCCGCAGGCTGCGCTCAACCGGATGCGCGAGGCCGCCGCAGCCCGCGGCGAGATTCGCCGCAAGGCACAGCGGCCCGGACAACAAAAGTCCAGGGGCAGCATCCGGGACACCCGCGGGTTCAGCCAGTTCCATGCGACGGGCCGCGATCCGTTGGGGCTCGGCAAGGTGGTGGGGCGGCTGGTGGCCGAGCGGGGCTGGACATCGCCCGTGGCTGTCGGTTCCGTCATGGCGGAATGGGCCACTCTCGTGGGTCCGGAAATTTCAGCGCATTGCACTCCGGAAAGTTTTACCGATACCACCCTGCATGTGAGGTGCGATTCGACCGCCTGGGCCACCCAGCTGCGGCTCCTCAGCGCCAGCCTGCTGGAGAAATTCAGGGTGGAACTGGGAGACGGCGTGGTCACCAGCATCCAGGTTCTGGGCCCTTCGGCGCCCAGTTGGCGCAAGGGCGGCAGGAGTGTCAACGGGCGCGGACCGCGGGATACCTACGGATAGCCCGGCGCCAATTCCTTGATAATCGGCCTGCGGCCGTGTAGGCGCCTGCAAGGGCTGCGGCCTGTATAGGCACCAAGAGGCGGTTCCGTTAGGGCGCCCTAGGCGGGGCCAGCGGCCTGCCATGGCCACACGGCACCGCGTCCACGCCCCTGGAATGCGGGGATATGGGGCGCTTCGCGGTAGAATTGTTGCAGATAACTGGGCGCGGGTGAGACGTTGACTGAGTCCGTTTTCCGCGCACTCCGGTCCGCGGTCTGCGGCTCCCCACAACGTCAACAAGTCACCGGCGCCATAAGTTTGTGCCTGTTGGCAGGTGACTTCCTGTATTTACCCGGGGAGTAACCGGCCGGCCATCATCGAGAACGAGGAGTCGACAGCGCCTGTGGCTAACGACAATACAGATATTCTGGCAGTTGACCCCGCAGCCGGTGACGCCGGCGGTCCTGACGCAACGGCGGAAGCGGCCACCCCACGGGAGTATGGCGCCAGTGACATCACTGTCCTCGAAGGCCTTGAAGCGGTGCGCAAACGCCCCGGTATGTATATCGGTTCCACCGGTCCGCGCGGCCTCCACCACCTTGTGTACGAAGTGGTGGACAACTCGGTCGATGAAGCGCTTGCCGGCTACTGCACCCACATCGAGATAGTCCTGCAGGCCGACGGCGGCGTCAAGGTAGTGGATGACGGCCGCGGCATTCCCGTGGACATGCACCCCACCGAGCACAAGCCCACGGTTGAAGTGGTCATGACCATCCTGCACGCCGGCGGCAAGTTCGGCGGCGGCGGTTATGCAGTGTCCGGCGGCCTCCACGGCGTTGGCATCTCCGTGGTGAACGCGCTGTCCAGCCGGGTGAACACGGAAGTCCGCCGCCAGGGGCATGTTTGGCGGATGTCCTTTGCCAACGGCGGCAAGCCCCAGGGCAGCCTGGTCCAGGGCGAGGAAACGAAGCAGACCGGCACCACGCAGACCTTCTACCCCGACGCAGAGATCTTCGAGAGCACCGAGTTCGATTTCGAAACGCTCCGCGCGCGCTTCCAGCAGATGGCCTTCCTCAACAAGGGCCTGCGCATCACCCTTACCGATGAGCGAGTGGCCACCGAGGCCGACGCCGATCCGGACCTCGACGGCATGGTCACCGAAGGCGAGATCAGCGCCGAGCACCGCACGGTGGTGTACCAGTACGACGAAGGCCTGCTGGACTACGTCAAGCACCTGAACTCCGGCAAGAAGGTTGATGTGGTCCATGAGGACGTCATCGCCTTCGAAACCGAGGACAAGGACCGCAAAATAGCGCTGGAAATGGCGATGCAGTGGACGAATGCCTACTCGGAGAGCGTCCACACCTACGCGAATACCATCAACACCCACGAAGGCGGCACCCACGAAGAGGGTTTCCGCGCGGCCATGACCTCCCTGGTCAACCGCTACGCCCGGGAAAAAGGCATCATCAAGGAAAAGGACGACAACCTCACCGGAGACGACATCCGTGAGGGACTTACTGCCGTCATTTCGGTGAAGCTCTCCGAGCCCCAGTTCGAAGGCCAGACCAAGACGAAGCTCGGCAACTCCGAGGTCAAGGGCTTCGTCCAGCGGGTAGTCACGGACGGCCTGGGTGACTGGCTGGAACGCAACCCCGGCCCGGCCCGCGATGTCATCCGGAAGGCCATTTCGGCCGCCCAGGCCCGCATGGCAGCACGGAAGGCCCGCGACAACGCCCGCCGGAAGAGCCCGCTGGAATCCTTCGGAATGCCCGGAAAGCTCTCCGACTGCTCGTCCAAGGACCCGGCCAAGTGCGAGGTCTACATCGTGGAGGGTGACTCTGCCGGCGGTTCCGCCAAGCGCGGCCGCAACCCCGAGACACAGGCCATCCTTCCGTTGCGTGGAAAAATCCTCAACGTTGAGCGCGCGCGCCTGGACAAGGCCCTTGGCAACGCCGAAGTGCAGTCCATGATCACCGCCTTCGGCACGGGCATCGGCGAAGACTTCGACCTCGCCAAGCTGCGGTACCACAAGATTGTGCTGATGGCCGATGCCGATGTTGACGGCCAGCACATCACCACGCTGCTGATGACGCTGCTGTTCCGCTACATGCGGCCCCTGATCGAGAACGGCTACGTCTACCTCGCGCAGCCCCCGCTGTACCGCATCAAGTGGTCCAACGCTCCGCACGACTACGTCTACAGTGACCGCGAACGCGACGCCAAACTGGTGTCCGGCCAGGCAGCAGGCCGCCGCATTCCCAAGGACAACGGCATCCAGCGCTACAAGGGCCTCGGTGAAATGGACTACACGGAGCTGTGGGATACCACCATGGACCCGGACAACCGCACCCTGCTCCAGGTCACCATGGACGACGCCCTCGCAGCCGACCAGATCTTCTCGGTCCTGATGGGCGAAGACGTGGAATCACGGCGCAATTTCATTCAGCAGAACGCCAAGGACGTCAGGTTCCTCGATATCTAGGACATAGCTCCTACATTCGACAACCGACATATACCTGAAACGGAAAATACAAAATGAGCGACGAAACACCTGAGAACCCGGCCCCCGACGCCGGGAATCCGGAAACCGTTCTTGAAGGCGATGTGCTGATCGACCGTGTGGAGCAGGTGGACCTGCAGACGGAAATGCAGCGGTCCTACCTGGACTACGCCATGGCCGTCATTGTGGGACGGGCCCTCCCGGATGTCCGCGACGGGCTCAAGCCGGTGCACCGCCGCGTGCTCTACGCGATGTTCGACGGCGGCTACCGGCCCGACCGTTCCTTCAACAAGTGTGCCCGCGTGGTGGGCGAGGTCATGGGCCAGTACCACCCGCACGGTGACACTGCGATTTACGACGCCCTGGTCCGCCTTATCCAGGACTGGACCATGCGGTACCCGCTGGCCCTCGGCCAGGGCAACTTCGGTTCGCCGGGCAACGACGGCGCGGCCGCCCCCCGTTACACCGAAACCAAGATGGCCCCACTGGCCATGGAGATGGTGCGGGATATCGACGAGGAAACCGTCGATTTCCAGGACAACTACGACGGCAAGAACCAGGAACCCACTATCCTGCCGGCCCGTTTCCCCAACCTGCTGGTCAACGGATCCTCGGGCATCGCAGTCGGCATGGCCACCAACATTCCGCCGCACAACCTGCGCGAAGTAGCGGACGGCGTGCAGTGGTACCTGGCCAATCCGGCTGCCACCCGCGAGGAACTGTTGGAGGAACTCCTTCGCCGCGTGAAGGGACCGGATTTCCCCACCGGCGCCACCATCCTTGGCCACAAGGGCATCGAGGATGCGTACCGCACCGGCCGTGGCTCGGTAACCATGCGTGCCGTGGTCAATGTCGAGGAGCTGCAGAACCGCACCTGCCTGGTGGTCACCGAACTGCCGTACCAGGCCAACCCGGACAACCTGGCCATCAAGATCGCCGAACTGGTCAAGGACGGCAAGATCCAGGGCATTGCCGACCTCCGCGATGAGACGTCGGGCCGTACCGGCCAGCGGCTGGTCATTGTCCTCAAGCGCGATGCAGTGGCGAAGGTTGTGCTGAACAACCTCTACAAGCACACGGAACTGCAGAGCAACTTCTCGGCCAACATGCTGGCCATCGTGGACGGCGTTCCGCGTACCCTGAGCCTGGATGCTTTCATCCGGCACTGGGTCACCCACCAGATGGACGTCATTGCACGCCGGACCCGCTACCGCCTGCGCAAGGCCGAAGAAGAAGCGCACATCCTGCGGGCGCTGCTCAAGGCGTTGGACATGCTGGATGAGGTCATCGCCCTGATCCGCGCATCCAACACCACTGAAGCAGCCCGCGACGGCCTGATGGAACTGCTGGACATCGACGAACTGCAGGCACGGGCCATCCTGGACATGCAGCTGCGCCGCCTCGCAGCACTGGAACGCCAGAAGATCCAGGACAGGCACTCCGAACTCGAAGCCCTGATTGCCGAATACAACGCGATCCTCGCTTCCGAAGAGCGCCAGCGCGGGATCATCAGCACCGAGCTGGGCGAAATCGTGGACAAGCACGGCGATGACCGCCGCACCAAGATCCTCATGGGTTTTGACGGCGACATGTCCATGGAGGACCTCATCCCCGAAGAGGAGATGGTGGTCACCATTACCCGCGGCGGCTACGTCAAGCGGACGCGGAGCGACAACTACCGTTCCCAGCAGCGCGGCGGCAAGGGCATCAAGGGTGCCCAGCTGCGGGGTGACGACGTAGTGGAGCACTTCTTCGTCACCACCACTCACCACTGGCTCCTGTTCTTCACCAACCTGGGCCGTGTCTACCGCGCCAAGGCCTATGAGCTGATGGAAGCCGGACGCGATGCCAAGGGCCAGCACGTGGCCAACCTGCTGGCTTTCCAGCCAGATGAGCACATTGCCCAGGTGCTGGACCTGAAGGACTACCAGCAATCGCCGTACCTGGTGCTGGCCACTAAGCGGGGGCTGGTGAAGAAGACCCGGCTGGAGGACTACGACACCAACCGCTCCGCCGGCGTCATCGCCATCAACCTGCGTGACGAAGACGAACTGGTCTCCGCCCAGCTGGTCTCCGAAACCGACGACCTGTTCCTGGTATCCCGGATGGGCCAGTCGATCCGCTTCACCGCCACCGACGATGCGCTGCGCCCCATGGGACGAGCCACATCCGGCGTGACCGGCATGAAGTTCCGTGAGGATGATGAACTGCTGGCCGCCGATGTGGTCACTGACGGGTCCTTCGTGTTCATCGTGACCGAAGGCGGCTACGCCAAGCGCACCGCCGTCGAGGAATACCGCCTGCAGGGCCGCGGTGGCCTGGGCATCAAGGTGGGCAAGTACCAGGAAGAACGCGGGCACCTCGTGGGCGCCCTGATTGTCCAGGAAGAGGATGAAGTCCTGGTGGTCATGGAGGGCGGCAAGGTTGTCCGTTCCTCCGTCGCCGGTGTCCCTGCGAAGGGCCGCGACACCATGGGCGTCATCTTTGCCAAGCCGGACAAGAACGACCGCATCATTGAGGTTGCCCGCAACAGCGAACGCGGTCTCGAGGACGAAGAATCAGCGGAGGATGACGTAACGTTGGCTGAAGAATCACCGGCCTTTGAGTCAGAGGACGCCTCGGGCGACGCTGAGCCGAACGACGACAACACGGAGGTAACCGAGTGAGTAATTCCGACTCATTTCCCAAGCCGAACAGCACCGTTCCCGATGGTAACCGGCCCTCGGCGGCACCCCGGGTGAATGCCCCTGTCCGCCCGCAGCAGCGGCCTTCCGCGCCCGCCGGTGCCCCCGGCCAGCGTCCTTCGGTTCCCGGACAGCGTCCGTCCCAGCCCGGTCAGGGAAGCCAGCAGGGCCAGCCCGGCCAGCGACCGGCCCAGGGACAACGCCCTGCCTCTGCCGGACCGCGCCCGCAGGGTGCCCCGGGCCAGGGCGGTCCGGGCCTCGTGAAGCCGGCGCCGAAGGCCAAGGCACGCCGAGCCCGACTGCTGATCAGCAAGGTGGACCCCTGGTCCGTCCTGAAGATGGCGTTCCTGCTCTCTGTGGCCCTGGGCATCGTCACGGTCGTGGCTGCCATCGTCCTGTGGACCGTCCTGGACCTCACGGGGATCTTCGACCAGGTGGACAGCCTGCTGGGAACTCTGGCCGGTTCCGAGGGCGGCGGGTTCGAGCTGAAGAAGGTCGCATCGCTGGGCCAGGTGGCCTCTTTCGCCACGATTATCGCCGTGGTGAACGTGGTCCTGCTGACCGCGCTGTCCATGCTCTCGGCTGTTCTCTACAACATCTCTGCCACCCTGGTGGGCGGCATTGGCGTGACCCTCACCGACGATTAGGACACCGCTTCCACCGGCCCCGGAGCCGGTGGAAGCGCCCGATTTGAGATCGGGCCGGGATGTGCTGTAAAGTCATGTCTCGGCCCGATGAGGCATCGGGGCGTATAGCTCAGGCGGTTAGAGCGCTTCGCTGATAACGAAGAGGTCCCAGGTTCAAGTCCTGGTACGCCCACGGAACCTGTGCAGGTTCAAGTTGAGGTTTGTCTGCGGAACACTGCAGCAGGCCGGAACGGGGAGCATGTGAAGAAGTTGCTTGTACTGGCAGCGGCGATCGCAGGCGTCCTGCTCTACCGGAAAGCACAGGAATCCGAAGCCCGGAAAGATGTCTGGAGCAAGTCCACCGACACGGTGAACTAGGCTGGACGCCCGGTCTGGGAGCTGGTCAAAGGCTCCCGGGTTCTAGGGTATGATTGACGGGTTGCTTCTTATGGGGGCATGGCGCAATTGGTAGCGCACCTGCTTTGCAAGCAGGGGGTTCGGGGTTCGAGTCCCCGTGCCTCCACCATAAGAAAGTCCCGGTCCGCGGAAACGCGGACCGGGACTTTTGCTTTGTCAGCCTTGTCCCTGTTGGTGGCCATAGCGTGAGGTGGTAGTGCGGTGACCCTGTTCATTGCAGCCATGGGTGTCCTGGGCGTTGCGTCGTCAGGGCCGCTGATCGCAGCCACCCTTGGAGCCACCAGCGTCAGTGCCCTGGCCATCGCCTTCTGGCGGAACGCCATCGCAGCGGTGGTGATGGCCGGTCCCACCCTGGTCCGCGAGCCGCGCAGGTTCGGCAGCATCACCGGACGCGAGTTCCGCTGGTCCCTTCTTGCCGCCGTCGCCCTCGCCCTGCACTTTGCCTGCTTCATCACTTCCCTCCAGCTCACGTCCGTGGCCGCCGCGACGGCGCTCGTCTGCCTGCAGTCGGCCTGGATTGCCATCTTCCAGCTGCTGCGCGGCACGAGGCACCGCTGGCAGGTGCTGGCAGGGCTGGGGATTGCTTTCGGTGGGGTCGTCGCCATCACTGGATTCGACATGGGGTCTTCGCCTGAGGCGCTGCTGGGTGACATGCTGGCCCTGGCCGGCGGAGCGTTGGCGGGCCTGTACACGCTGGCGGGCGGCAAGGCCCGGCAGAGCATGACTACCGGCACTTACACAGCGCTCTGCTACGGCATGTGTGCCGCCCTGGTGGCGGTGCTCGCTCTGGCCACCGGCCAGCCGCTCTCCGGGTTCGACGCCGGAGGCTGGCTGGGGATCCTCGCCATCACCGTGTGCGCCCAACTGGTGGGGCATACAGCCTTCAACCACCTCCTGGCGACCATGAGCCCGCTGCTGGTCTCGATGATCATCCTCCTGGAGATTCCCGGCGCGGCCCTCCTGGCGTCCGTGTTCCTTGGTGAGACCCTGCCGGCCGGTACCTACGCCGGGCTGGGCCTGATCATGGCGGGGCTCGCCGTCGTGGTGGCTGGGCAAAGGTCCGGAAGGGCACGGCTCCGCAGCAAGCCACCCGGCGCCGAACCGCCGCCGGACCGGATTGCGGAGCTCGGCACGGACTAGGGACCTGCGAAGGCAGGAGCTACTGGCCGCCGCGCCGAACCGGCTGGGCCGTGTTGACCGTGTGGATGGCCCGCAACAGCTTGGCGGGGAAGTAGACCGAAAAGAAGACCACCATGGGTGCCTTCAGCGCCATCTTCTTGACGTTGTGCGCCTTGTACGTGCGGTCGAACCTGGTGACGTAGTAGCGGTAGTCCCGCGGGGAGTCCTCAAGGCGGCGCGCGGACATCCCGGACACCATCTGGGGGCAGTACTGGACCTTCAGGTCGTGTTCGGCCAGGTGCAGGGACAAATCGATGTCCTCATGCATCTCGTCTTTCTCATCCCGGCACGTTTCGGCACGGATGGTGTTCCACGCGGTGGACCTCAGCGCCATGTTGGAGCCGAACAGGAAATGGTACTGGTGCTTCGCCAGTTTCAGCATGAGCTGGCGCATCTTGTCGTCCGCCTTCAGCCCGAAGCGCCGCATGGGCATGTCGTAATAGACCACCGGACCGGTGGCCGCCTGCACCGAGTGGTCCTGGAATGCCCTCTGGACCTGCTCCACCCAATCCGGCTCCACCACCGAGTCCGCGTCAATCCGGCCCAGGACGTCCCCCGTGGCATGGTCAAGGCCAAAGTTCCGGGTGGGGATGAGTCCCTGCTCCCTGTCCTGCGTCAGCAGCAGGATGGGACTTTCCGGATACTCCAGCTGCATCTGCCGGACAATGGCGGCGGTCCGGTCCGTGGAGAGGTTGTCCACCACGATGATCTCGTGCGCGGGCACGGACTGGTAGATGGCAGCGATGAGGCACTGCCGGATGACGCTCTCCTCGTTGTAGGCCGGGATCACAACGGACACGCGGGGCAACTCGGCTGCGTCGTTCAAGGGATCCCCAGAGGATTGATCGGCTGACATCAGTCCAAATCTAGCATTGCTGCCCTCCCTGCCCGGGAGCACGCAGGCACCCCCGGACAGCGTCGCGGTCTCCGGAAACAGCAGCAGGGGCCCCGTTCCGAAGAACGGGACCCCTGCCGTGGACCTGCTGGACCGGGATCAGGCCTGTGTGGTGCCCTTATCCCCGTTGTGGATGCTGTTGGCGATGTTGCGGGTGGCAGTCTTTGCATCGGTGGCCACCTTGGGAGCGGCGTCGGATGCATCTTCGGCAACGTGCTTGGCCTTGTCTGCTGCGTCCTCTGCCTTTTCCTTGGCCGCATCAGCGGACTCGGCTACCTTGTCGGCACCGGCGGCAGCGAAGGAACCTGCTGCATCCGATGCCTTTTCGGCGGCGTCGGCGGTGGTTTCCTTGACCTCGTTGACCGTGGTGGCCGGAACCGGGGCGGGCGTGGGGGTCACGGGAGAGGGCGTCTTCCACGGATCCTCGACGGGCTTTGAGGCCTTCCAAGCGGCAACTCCGGCAGCGACTGCGGCGGCGATAACGCCGAACACCAGCCAGCCGCGCTTCTTCTTCGGCTCCGGCTGGGCCAGCTGGATGCCAACGCTGCGGCCGGCCTCGGCGGCAGCGGCCTTCAGCTGTGTGCCGGTGGCCTGCGCCTGCTCCTGGATGGTGTGAACGATTCCGGCGTCACCGAGCCGCTGGGCTACGGCGTCAACGCGGGCCGGAGCGCCTTCGAGGGTGCGGTGCACGGCCTCCGAGGCGACGCCGAGTTGGTCCGAGAGCCTGGGCAGGTATTCAACCACTACGCGGTCGCGCGCGTTGAGGACCACCGGGGTGGCCTTGTCCAGTGCCTCGTGGAGCTTGGGTGATGCGTTCTCCACCACGTCATTGATCCTGGGCGCCAGCTGCGCCAGGCCGTCCTGGAGCCGCGGGGTCACGGTAGCCACGCCGTCGGCAAGGTTATGGGCGGCGGACTTCAGCCCCTCCTGGATTTTGGGTGATGCTGTGTCCAGGCCGTGCTGCAGGCGGGGAACCGCCCAGTCAACGGCGGCTTCCACACGGGGGGTTGCCCAGTCCTTGGCATTTTCCACGGCATGGGTGACCGACTGCTCAAGGTCACGGGCAATACGATCAGACTTCTTCACAACTACCTCCCGATTAATGTGACGGTTCTGTGGTTAGCCTACGTGCCTGAGACTTCACGGGCTATTCACTCTGCGGATTTTAGGGCGATTTCACCCAGCGCGGAACTGGTACAGGGGCCGCCAACGTCATAGTCCGCCATGGAAGAATGGGCCTTATGACTGCCATCGCAACCGCAAAAGCAACCATCCACACCAGCCTCGGCGACATCGTGGTAAACCTCTTCGGCAACCACGCGCCCAAGACCGTCAAGAACTTCGTTGGACTCGCCACGGGCGAGCAGGACTGGACCCACCCGGAAACGGGCGAGGCCAAGACCGGCACCCCGCTCTACAACGGAACCATCTTCCACCGCATCATCAAGGACTTCATGATCCAGGCCGGCGACCCGCTGGGCCGCGGCACCGGTGGCCCCGGCTACCGCTTTGATGACGAGATCCACCCCGAACTGAGCTTCAACGCACCGTACAAGCTGGCCATGGCGAACGCCGGCATCCAGATGGGCAAGGGCACCAACGGTTCCCAGTTCTTCATCACCACCATCCCCACCGACTGGCTGCAGGGCAAGCACAGCATCTTCGGTGAAGTGGCCGACGACGAATCCAAGAAGGTCGTCGACGCCATCGAGGGCGTCCGCACCGGCATGGGCGACCGCCCGGTGGAGGATGTCACCATCAACAGCATCGATATCGAACAGCTGTAATCCCGCACCATGAGTTACGGAATTCCGTCGGCCGAGCCGTCCGCCCAGGTCCCGGTATGCCCCCGGCACCCTGACAGGCCCTCTTACGTGCGCTGCCAGCGGTGCGGGCGTCCCGCATGCCCCGACTGCCAGCGGGCGGCCGCCGTCGGATTCCAATGCGTTGACTGCGTCAACGAAACAAGGCGTACGACGCCGGAAGTCCGGTCCGTCTACGGCGGCACCGTTGCCACGGGCAAGCCCATGGTGACGTTCGGGATCATCGCCGCCTGTGCGGTGCTGTACGTCCTGCAGTGGATCATCCCCAACGACGCCGTCTACCAAAGCCTGGGTTTTGCCAACATCTACGCCGAACCGCGGTACGGCGAGTTTGAGCCGTGGCGAATGGTCACGGCAGCATTCCTGCATTCCCAGGGATTCATTCTGCACATTGCATTGAACATGTACATGCTGTGGATCTTCGGGCAGGCACTGGAGCCCCTCCTGGGCCGCGCCCGTTTCCTTGCGGTGTACCTGCTGTCCGCCCTGGGCGGTTCAGTGGGGTATCTGCTCCTTACTCCCCTCTACGTTCCCGGCCAGCCCCTGTACGGGGTGGTAGGCGCCTCCGGTGCCATCTTCGGCCTCTTTGGCGCCATGCTCCTGGTGCAGCGCCAGCGTGGCGGGGATACGCGGCAGCTGTGGATCCTGATTGCCATCAACGGCGCCATCGGCTTCCTGGTCCCGCAAATTGCCTGGCAGGCCCACCTCGGCGGGCTGGTCACAGGCGCCCTGTGCGCCGCCGTGATCGCGTACACGCCCCGGGGTATACGGCGGGGCCTCATCCAGGCCGCTGGCCTCCTCGCGGTCCTGGCGCTCCTCGCAGCAGCAGTGTGGGTGCGCGTCTCCATTTGATGTAGCCCGTCCGGGCCCCACGTCCTAAAACCCCCAGCCTCCTTGTGGAGGCTGGGGGTTTTCTTTATCCACAGCCCTTATCCACAATGTTAGTAACTTACAAGCGTGTAGTTCAGGCCGGCGAAGCTCTGCAGCCGCCTGCTCACAGGGCCGGGGCAGTACAGAGGCGGATTTTGTCCACACCTGTGGATAACTGCTGGGGATACGGTTGTGTTTAAGTGGAAAAAACCGCGAACCCAGGTCATCAATGTGGATAACTCCAGCAGAATGGGCCGCATCAAGCCATATGGAACCGGCTGAACGCCGTTCCTCCACAGCTTTTGCACACTGTTAATAAGTCACAAACCTGTAAGTCTCGGATAAAAATCCCCCGGAATGGCGCAGTTCGGGGCAATTCATGGGCTCCTGAAGCTTCGGAATCCACAGCTGTGGATAAGTTGTGGGTATTGCTGTGTTGGTAAGTGGAAAAGCCGGCGGTCCTGCTGGACTCCCGCGAAAGCGGTTGCAGGACTTCGGTTCCCGTGCGTGGAACTGGGGATAGAGCCCGGTGGTCCTGTGGGTACCGGCCGGTAACTCCGGGGGTGACAGTTTATCCACAGGGTATTCCACAGTGTTAATAACTGCATCCATGGCGCGGGTTTCCGTGAAAGCCCGGCTTCCGCCGGGGGTGAGGGCTCAGGGAAGGGTGGACCAACGGTTATCAACACTGTGGATAACTTTCCCCACAGGCAAAAGCGCCGGAGACAACAAAACCCCCGCTGCCGATCTCCGGCGACGGGGGTTTTGGATCAAACTCAGGAAGGCTGCGGCCACACCCCTGAGGAGCCCCGGCGGTGGCTGTCCACAAGATGAGTGTCCACCATGCCGATGGCCTCCATGAGGGCGAACATGGTGGTGGGGCCCACGAACGCGAACCCCTTCCGGCGAAGGGCCTTGGACAGCGCCACGGACTCCGCCGACTGCGTGGGGATATCCGTGTGCACCATAGGTTGAGGTGTGGTGGGAGGCTGGAATCCCCAGACGAAATCCACCAGGCCACCCTCTTCGCGCAGCGCGATGGTTGCGCGGGCATTCTTGATGGTGGCAACAATCTTCAGCCGGTTCCGGACAATGCCGGTGTCCTGCAGGAGGCGGTCCACATCGCCGTCCGTGTACAGCGCCACGGCATCGGGGTTGAAGTCGGCGAAAGCGGTGCGGAACGCCGGCCGCTTCCGGAGGATCGTGGCCCAGGAGAGGCCTGCCTGGAAGCCCTCCAGGCAGATCCGCTCGTACAGGCCGTGTTCATCCCGGACGGGCAGTCCCCATTCCTGGTCGTAGTACGTCCGCATCAACGGATCCGTGGAGGCCCACGCAGGACGCGCGAGGCCGTCGTCGCCCACTATCAGGTCAGCACTTGGTGACATGCCCGGCCCTTGTCAGGAACAATTGCGGCGGTACGTGGCCCGCATGGTTCAGGAGCGCCAGCGGGTGGTCATCATGAAGCCCACGATCGCGATGCCGAAGCCGGCCACGATGTTCCAGGAGCCCCACGGCTGGACCGGAAAGCGGCCCTCGCTGATGTAGAACGTGATGATCCAGAACAGGCCGATGATCATCAGCCCGAACATGACCGGCTTGAACCAGACCGGATTCGGCTTGTAGGCAGCCGGCGCGGCCTTCTCTGCGGTGCTGGCGGTCTTCTTACGGGGCTTTGACTCGGGCACTGGCTCTCCTTGGCGGCTGTCAAGCGCGGCGTCCCGGGCTTGATATCCTGCAAGAAGGAAATTGCCAGCGGTCTGCTCGATCTTGGTCAATTCTTACTAGCACCCAATTCTAGCCGGAGTTCCGGGGCCGCCGGTGCCCAGCGGAACCGCCCCCGAGGAGAGCGCGTGGTATTGCAGGAGAAGGCGAGGCCCGCCGCCCCGCCCACTGCCGGCGTCGTTATCCTTCGCGGTGTTGTACAGGTGGCCGGCGAGCTGCTCATCACCGCCGGCGTGATCCTCTTACTGTTCGTGGCATGGCAGCTGTGGTGGACCAACGTTGAATCCGACGCCAAGCAAAGCGAAGTCATCAAGGAATTCGCCCAGGACCTCGGCGCTGCGCCGGCTCCGGCGCCCACGGCCCCGCCCGCTGAAGGCGAGGATTTCGGTGAACCCGTGGTGGGTGCTGCCCCCGGCCACGCCGGAACCATCGGCATCATGTACATCCCCAGGTTCGGCCCCAATTACACCCGGCCCATCGTGCAGGGAACCAGCCAGGACGTCCTGGACACCCTTGGCCTGGGCCACTACGACTCGACTGCCATGCCAGGGGCCTTAGGAAACTTCGCCGTTGCCGGCCACCGGCAGACCCACGGGGCGGTGCTGGACAACATCCACACCCTGGTGCCGGGAGACAAGATCTACGTCCAGACCAAGGACGGCTACTACACCTACATTTTCCGGAACAACCAGATCGTAATGCCCTCGCGCACCGACGTCCTGGCCCCGGTGCCCACCCTCCAGGGCGTGGCCCCCACGGAAAGGTTCCTCACCATGACCAGCTGCAACCCGCGGTTCGGTGCGGAGGAACGCATCATCGCGTACGCCCTGATGGACAGTTGGCGCCCCGGCTCGGCCGGACCGCCCGCCGAAATTGCCGCGCAGGTGGCCGCAGCGATCGGGAAGGGCTGAGCATGTACGGCTGGATTTTCCGCAACCTCCCGGGGCCGCTCTGGCTGCGGATCGTCACATCAGTGGTGCTGTTGGCGGCCGCACTGGTATTGATGGTCCAGTTCCTGTTTCCCTGGATGTCCGAGTACACCCAATTCACTGACTCAACGATTGGTGCAGCAAGCCAGCCATGACCACAACCAAGATCCTCGTGGTGGATAACTACGACAGCTTCGTCTACACCCTGGTGGGCTACCTCCAGGAGCTCGGCGCCGAGACCACGGTGGTCCGCAACGACGACGTCACCCTCGCCGAAGCGATCGAACTTGCCGGCACCCGCGACGGCGTCCTGGTGTCACCGGGCCCCGGCAACCCTGCCGAGGCGGGCATCTGCATTGAACTGATCAAGTGGTGCGGTGAAAACAGCGTCCCCATGTTCGGCGTGTGCCTGGGCCACCAAGCGCTGGCAGAGGCCTTCGGTGGGACTGTGACTCACGCCCCCGAGCTCATGCACGGCAAGACCTCGCAGGTGGAACACATCGGAACCAGCGTGTTTGCCGGCCTCCCCTCCCCCATCACCGCCACGCGCTACCACTCCCTGGCTGCCGTCCGTGAGTCCATCCCGGACGTCCTGGAAGTCACGGCACAGACGGCGTCCGGCGTGGTCATGGGGCTGCAGCACCGCACGGCCCCGCTGTGCGGTGTGCAGTTCCACCCCGAATCGGTCCTGACCGAAGGCGGCTACCAGATGCTCGGCAACTGGCTCGAATCGCTGGGAATGGCCGGCGCGGCCGCGCGGGCAGCCAAGCTGAGCCCGCTGATCCAGCACTGAGCCGCCCGATCCACGGGATGAACCGATGGTCCGGATCATCCCGCCGGGGTTCCGGCTAGCCCCGGTCCCTGCCGCCCTTGGTTGAGGTGGGTGTGGGTGTGGGGGACGGAGTGGCGGTGGGAGGCGGCGGCGGTGCCTTGGCCACCACTATGGTGATGGTCTTTCCCTGCTCCACTGCGGCATTGACGGCGTCGCTCTGGTCCGTCACCCGGCCCGCCTCAACCTGGCCGTTTTCCGCTTCGACGACGTTCGGCACCAGGCCCAGGTCCTTGAGCGCTGCTTCCGCCTCCTCGCGGGTGCGGCCCCGGAGCTCGGGAACCGCCACCTTGCCGGTGGAAACCACCAGTTCAACGGTGGTACCCACCCCTACGCTCTGCCCCGGTGCGGGACTGGTGGTGATGACGATGCCGGCGGGCACGGTTGCACTGTTGGCCGTGGTGGTTGACGGCGCACCCACCAACCCCACCTGGCGCAGGACGTCACGAGCCGCGGCCTCCGTGGAGCCCGGGATGGTCTCCGGGATCTTCACGGCGCTGGGACCCTCGGAAATGTTCAGGATCACCTCTGCGCCGGGATCGAGCTTCTGGCCGGACACCGGGTCGGTGCCGATCGCGATGCCCTTGGGTACGGCGTCGTTCTGTGAACGCGTAATCTTCGGCTTCAGGTTGGCGTTGTACAGCTCTTGCAGGGCTGCCGACTCTGTCATGGAGGCCACCACCGGTATGTCCACCTTCGGCGGTGGCGGCGCAGGCCGGTTCACCACGCTGTAAACCCACAGGCCGCCGCCGGCAAGGATGAGCACGGTGAAGATCACCAGGGTTGCTATCCACGCCCGACGCCGGGATTTCTGCCGCGGGGAAGGCTCGCGTTCCGGGGAGAGGCCAAGCGGCAGGGGCTCAGGTTCGCCGGGCTCGTCCGCAACGCTCAGCGGTACCCGGGTGCCGCCGTCGTCCGAGCCCGTGACGGCGAGGCGGCCGGTGGGGGCGTCGTCCAGGAAACCGGCGCCCGCGGCGGCAGCGAAGGCCTCGGTTGGTGGGCTGTCCGGTGTGGGCACATGGTCGTTGGGGTCCGTGGGGGCTTCGGAGGCCGGCACGGCGGGCACGGCAACGCCGGACCGGGCTGCCCGGAGCGCGCGCTGGAAGGCTGCTGCATCCTGGAACCGGTCGTCACGGTTCTTTTGCAGCGCCTTGGCCATGACGGTGTCGAGCGCCGCTGAGACCTCGGGGTTAATGCTGCTGGGCGGCGCCGGGATTTCGCGGACGTGCTGGTAGGCCACGGAAACGGGGCTGTCACCAATGAACGGCGGCCTCGAGGTCAGCATTTCGTAGAGCAGGCAGGCAGCCGAGTACAGGTCGCTGCGGGCGTCAACAGTCTCGCCCCGGGCCTGTTCCGGCGAAAGGTACTGGGCTGTGCCCACCACGGCCTGCGTCTGGGTCATGGTGGCCGAGGAGTCTGCCATGGCGCGGGCGATCCCGAAATCCATCACCTTGATGGAATTTGTTGCCTTGCAGTACATGACGTTGGCAGGCTTGATGTCCCGGTGCACGATGCCGGCCCGGTGGCTGTATTCGAGGGCACCGAGAACACCCAGCGTGTAGTCGATTGCCTGCCCGATGCTGACGTCCTTGGCCCGGATCAGGTCCCGCAGCGTCTTGCCGTCCACGAACTCCATCACGATGTACGGCAGCCGGACGGATTCCTCTGAACCGTCGTGGACCTGCTGTTCACCGGTGTCGTAGATGGCCACGATGGACGAATGGTTCAGGGCGGCGACGGACTGCGCCTCACGCTTGAAGCGGGCCTGGAACTGTGGATCCCGGGCCATATCGGGCCGCAGGATCTTGATGGCAACCGTCCGCCCCAGCCTGGTGTCCGTGCCGCTGTATACGTCCGCCATGCCACCGCGTCCAATGAGGCCGCCGAGCTCATAGCGGCCGCTCAGGACACGCTTGTTGTCCACCGGGACATTGTCCTCCCGGTGGAGCGGTGCGCGCGATGACTCGTTCACGTTCAGGTCCGTTTACCGTGCGCAGGTGGGCGGGGTGCCCGGCTCCTGGCCGGTGGAACAGGTGGGCAGGGGCAACTGCGGGGAGGGCGCTGACTGTGCGGTGGTGGGGGCCGTCGCGGTGGGCGCCTCCGACGTGGGTGCCTGGGAGGTGGGGGCAGGCGGCGCCACGGCATAGGTCACGGTGATTGACGATCCCACCGGCAGCGGTCCCGTGGGGTTGAGGCCTACGACCTGTCCCGGTGAGGCCTCGCTGGTTTGCTGCGGCTCCACCGTCACAGCCAGGCCAAGGTTGGAAAGCTCGGACTGGACCTGGCGGTAGTCCTTGCCCAGGTACGCGTCCGGGATCACGTTCACGGTTTCCTGGGTGGGCGTCGGCGTCGGGGTGGGCGTATCACGCGTCGGCGTCGGGGTGGGTGCCTGCGATGTCCTGGTGGGTGTGGCACTGGTGGTCTTCGGGCTGCTTGAGGTGGCAACCGACGTGGGGCTGTTGGACGGCGAGAACACGCCCATGTTGTTAAGCAGGAAGCCCACCAGGGCGAACAGGACGAGCAGGATCAAGGCGATTAGGGGCCACGTCCACGGGCTGCGGCCCTTGCGCTGCGGCTCATCGGCTGGCTCGTCGTCGTACGCGGTCTCTTCCTGGTCCCAGTTACGCTCGGCGGCCAGCGCGTTGGCGCGGGCCAGCGGTCCCTGGGGCGCGTTGCCGTCCGCGGCGTCGCCATCGGCGGCGTTCGCTGCGGCGGCACCGGCAGCACCGGCAGCGGCTCCGGCTGCGGCGGCCCCCACTACCGGAAGCGCGGAGGTCGCTGTGGGTGAGGAATCCCGCTGCGCACCGATCACGCCGGTGGGTGCGGTGGCCGTATCCACGGGTGCGGTGATGGGGCCGGTGTCCGGTGCGTCGAAGAGCAGCATGCCGGGTACTGCGGCGCGGGCCGCGCCGACGTCCCCGTTGCGGATGGCTTCAGCCGCCTCGGCGAGCTTGATGGCGTTTGCCGGCCGGTTCTTGGGGTCCTTGGCCAGCATGGACATCAGGAGCGCGCGGACCGGTGTGGGCAGCGTCTCCGGCAGGGGCGGCGGTGCGTCATTGACCTGGGCGAGGGCGATCGCGATCTGGGATTCGCCGGAGAACGGACGGTGGCCGGTCAGGCACTCGTACCCGATGACCCCGAGGGAGTAGATGTCCGAGGATCCCGTGGCGGTCTGTCCGGTGGCCTGTTCCGGCGCAAGGTACTGGGCGGTGCCCATGACCTGGCCGGTCTGGGTGAGCGGCACCTGGTCGGCCAGGCGGGCGATGCCGAAGTCCGTGACCTTCACGCGTCCGTCCGGCGTGATGAGGAGGTTGCCGGGCTTGATGTCGCGGTGCACCAGGCCCTGGGCGTGCGCAACAGAGAGCGCCCGCGCGGTCTGGGCCATGATGGACAGGGTGCGGTCCGGCGACAGCACATGTTCATGCTCGATGATGCTGCTGAGGGGCTGGCCGGGCACCAGCTCCATGACCAGGTAGGCGGAGCCTTCCTCCTCGCCGTAGTCGAAGACGTTGGCGATCCCCACGTGGTTCAGGAGTGCGGTGTGGCGGGCCTCAGCGCGGAACCGCTGCAGGAAGCCGGGGTCTCCGGTGTATTCCTCTTTCAGCACCTTGATCGCGACGATGCGGCCGAGGACGAGGTCCTTTGCTTTCCAGACTTCGCCCATGCCGCCGATCGCGATCCGCGTGGTCAGCTGGAATCTGCCGCCGAGGGTGATTCCGGTTGTAGGCCTCACTTATTCAACACCGCCTCAAAAATTTTCTTCGCGTTAGGACTGGTCAGCTGTGCTCCGGTGGTGATGTCCACGCCCTCCATGGCGATGGTGACGCTCACCTGCGGGTTGTTTGCGGGGGCGAAGCCGGTGAACCAGGAGTTGTTGGTGCCGTTGCCCAGCTCCGCGGTTCCGGTCTTTCCCGCCACCTGGACGCCCGGGACGCCTGCGCGGTTCGCAATTCCTTCGCTGACCGCACTGACCATCCAATCGGTGATCTGGTTGGCGATCTCCGGCGTAGTGGAGGTCCGGAGCTGCTCGGGCTGCGGCTCGTCGATGACCCGCAGGTCCGGGGAGCGGAGGGTCTTGATGAGGCTTGGCCGCATCTGCACGCCGTCGTTGGCTATCGCGGACGTCATCATGTTGATCTGCAGCGGGGTGGCGCGGACATCCTTCTGGCCGATTGCCGACTGGGCGAGGCCCGGTGCGTCCAGTTCATTCGGGAAGCCGTCGCCGCGGGCGTAGCCGATCTTGAGCTGGTCTCCCAGGTCCTCACCGAAGCCAAACTTCTGTGCCTGGGAAGCGATGGCGTCACGCCCCAGGTCCAAGGCGATGCTCGCGAAGGGGGTGTTGCAGGACTGCTGCAGGGCAAACGCGAAACTGGCGGTGTCCCTGGTGTAGCAGTTGCCGCCGGCATAGTTGGGAAGCCGGTAGGAGATACCGTCGAAGGGCATTTCGGCCGGGTTGGGCAGGACACTGTCCGCGTTGTACTTCCCGGAGGCAAGGGCCGCCGCCGTGTCGACCAGTTTGTACACCGAGCCCGGGGCCAACAGCTCACCCGTGGGGCCGCTGACATTCTGGTTCAAGTTGATGCCGGGCACCTTCAGGAACTCGTTGATGTTGGCGCTTTCCGCCTCGGGATCCTGGACGGCCACCTTGTTGGGATCGTAGGACGGCTTCGATGCCATGGCCAGGATGGCACCCGTTTTGGGGTTAGTGACCACGATGGATCCGCGCTGGCCATCAGGAATCAGGCTGTAGGCGAGCTGCTGGAGCTGGGGATCGATGGTCAGTTCAACGGAAGCGCCCTTGGGCTGGTTTCCGAGGAAGAGCTGGCCTACCCGGTCCAGGAAGAGCTGGTCGGAGTCACCGGTGAGGACTTCACCCATGGCCCGCTCCAGTCCGGTGGCGCCGTAGTTCTGCGAGAAGTACCCCGTCATGCCGGCATACAGTTCCGGCTGCGGGTAGGTGCGCTGGAACTTGCAGGTTTCCGAGCCCGTTTCCACGGACTCGGCCACCGGGGTTCCGCCCACGATGATGGCGCCGCGGTCGCTGCAGTAGTTCTGCAGGATGGCTCGCTGGTTCAGGGGGTTGGCCTTCAGTTCATCGGCGCCCACCACCTGCACGAAGCTGAGCGCGCCGAAGAGCAGGGCGAACATGGCGACCGCCGCTATCCATGAGTGTCGTATGGCCTGGTTCATGCCTGCTTCACCGCCTCGGTTGGAGTATCAATGCCTGTCGTGTCTGCGCCCTTGGACGGCGGCAGCGGAGTGGTGTCCACCGGGCCGCGGGCTGTGTGCGAAATCAGCAGCAGCAGCCCCACGATGATCCAGTTGGCCAGGAGGGAGGATCCGCCGGCCGCCAGGAACGGCGTGGTGAGGCCGGTCAGTGGAATCAGGCGGGTAACGCCGCCGATCACCACGAAGCACTGGAGGGCCACGGCAAACGACAGGCCGCAGGCAAGGAGCTTGCCGAACGCGTCCCGGGTGCCAAGCGCCGCCCGGAAGCCACGGGTCACCAGCAGCAGGTACATGAGGACGATGGCGAAGATACCGATCAGTCCCAGTTCCTCGCCGAGGGACGCGATGATCATGTCGCTGTTGGCGAAGGGAACGAGGTCCGGCCGGCCCTGGCCCAGTCCGGTACCCACCAGGCCGCCGTTGGCCATGCCGAAGAGGCCCTGGATCACCTGCCGGCTGCCGTTCTCGTAGACCTCGGGAGTGAAGGCGTTGATCCAGCCGTTGATGCGCTGCTCCACGTGGGAGAACACCCGGGAGGCAACGAAGCCACCGCCTAAGATCAGGGCCAGGCCGATGACTACCCAGCTGATCCGGCTGGTGGCCACGTAGATCATGACGATGAACAGGCCGAAGAACAGGACCGAGGAACCGAGGTCCCGCTGGAAGATGAGCACGCCGATGCTGACCAGCCACGCGGCGATCATCGGTCCCATGTCCTTGAATCGGGGGAACTGCAGGGGGCCGATCTTGCGGCCGGCCAGCAGGATCAGGTCCCGGTTCGAGGAAAGATACCCCGCGAAGAATATGGCCAGGGTGATCTTGGCGACCTCGCCCGGCTGGAACGTCATGGGGCCGAGCCGGATCCACACCCGGGCGCCCAGGATTTCCCCGGCACTGATGCCGGGAACGAGCGGCAGGACCAGCAGCAGGGCGCTGGCGGCCAGCGAAATGAACGTGAAACGGCGAAGGATGCGGTGGTCCTTCAGGAACCAGATGACGGCGATGGCCACTGCCATGGCGATCAGCGTCCAGCGGAGCTGGTTGTTGCCGGTGTCCGCGCCCGGCGGATCCAGGCGGTGGATCATGGCCAGGCCGAGTCCGTTCAGCGCAACCACCAGGGGAAGCATAACCGGATCGGCATACTTTGCGCGGAAGCGCAGCACGCCGTGGAATGCCAGGGCCGCTACCGCGAGCAGGCTCGATTGGAACCAGAAATCGGAGTCGAAGGCCTTTTCCTTGTCCACACCAACCATCATGTTGGCGCCGATGCCCACGGCAAGGGCGAGGACCAGCAACGCAAGTTCAACATTGCGGCGCGGCTTCAGGGTGGTGCTGAGCTGGCTCACTTGGCTCCCTCGCAGTTGACGGTGGGGCTCGGCGATGGAGTGGGGCTGCCGGATGCCGGGGCTGCGGACGGTGGGGCCGCTGACGCCGTAGCTGACGGAGCGGGCGTGGTGGGAACAGGGGTTGGCGACGGCGATGCCGTAGGTGCAGGGCACTCCTCTTCGGGTGAAGTGGTGCCGGTAAGTTCGAGGTTCTTCACGATCCGCTGTGCGTCGTAGAGGTCGCTGGCGGGGACGGTCTGGCGGACCCGCTGCTGGGAAAATTGGGGGAGCGAATCCATCCGGATATCCGTCACGGTTTCCAGGCTGGAGAGCTGGATGGGGCCAAGCCGCTGGGAAACCCCGTTGAAGATGGCAACCCGGGAATCGGACTCGCCCACGTAGTAGCGGGTCTGGGTCCAGGCATAGCCAAGCCACAGTCCAATACCCAGGACAACCACAACAGCTGCCGCCACGGACCAGGTAATCCAGCGGCGCGGCTTCAGCGGCACCAGCGTTTCATCGTCGTCATTAGCGGCTGGTTCAGCCTTATGCGTCAGAACTGTGGCGGCCCTGCGGGCCACGGTACGTCCGGCGATGGTGGGGATGGAACCGGACTCGGCGGCGGTTGCGGCGGCGCCCACCAGTTCATGGGGGCGCGAGGACAGTTCTTCGCGCAGGACTTCAGCGGACAGGTGCTCCCCGAGGTGGGGGTCGGTGGATCCCGGGTCCGGTGTCTTGTCTTCCGAGGGTCCGGTGTCGGGTTCGCTGCCGCCAACCGTCTTGGCATCAGCCGGCTGGGACTTGGCTCCCGGGTCCCGGGCATCCTTTGCGTCTGCATCGGAGGCTTCCGCGGTTGCCGCAGCCGGTGCGGCTGACGCGGCCGGCGCGTCAGCGGACTCGGTTGCCCGGGCCGCGGGAATGACGTCGACGGCGGCCGTGCTGACGTCGTCGGGCGTTTCTTCCGCGATCTCGAGCATGATGACCGTGACGTTGTCCGGGGAGCCGGCCTCCAGGGTTAGGTCCACCAGGGTTTCCACGCATTCGCGGAGGTTTGGGGTTTCCTTGACGGTCCGCTCCACGGCGTGGCCGGCAACGTAGTTAAGCCCATCGGAGCAGAGGAGCCAGCGGTCACCCGGCCGGGCCTCCAACGTGTCCAGGTCCAGCTCGGGGCTGGCATCCACGTCACCGAGCACGCGCATGAGCACGTTCTTGTGCGGATGCGTTTCCGCTTCTTCAGGCTTGAGCCGGCCTTCATCGATCAGCCGCTGGACGAACGTGTGGTCCACGCTGACCTGTTCGAATTCGCCGTCCCGGAGGCGGTAGGCGCGTGAATCGCCGATGTGGGCGAAGTGCAGCTGGCCTTCAGCGAGCAGCAGCGCTGTCACGGTGGTGCCCATCCCGGCGAGTTTGGGATTGATATGGACCAGCTCGGACAGCAGGGAATTTGCTGTCTGGATCTCGTCGGCGAGGATGGTGCCGGCGTCGCCCTCATAGTCCGCGCGGTCCAGGTGGATCATGTCCAGGACTGTGGCAGCAGAGGCGACGTCGCCGCCGGCATGACCGCCCATGCCGTCCGCTACGACGGCCAGGTGCCGGCCCGCATAGGCGGAGTCGTCGTTCTTGGAGCGGATCCGGCCGACGTCGGACCGGGCCGCGTAGCGCATGATGAGGGGCCGCGGCGCGGGCTGGGGCCCGGTTGCGGGGTTTTCGGGAACGGCCACAGCTACGGCCTCAATTCGATGACCGTCTTGCCGATTCTCACAGGTACGCCTGGCTCAACGGGCAGGGCACGGGTAAGTTGCTGGTCCGCAAGGTACGTGCCGTTGGTGGATCCAAGGTCTTCGATGAACCAGCGGCTGCCCTGCGGAAACAGCCGCGCATGGCGGCCTGAGGCGTAGTCGTCCTCGAGTACAAGGGTGGCTTCCTGGGCGCGGCCCAGCAGGACCGGGCTGGCGGCCAGCGGAAGCGTGGTTCCCTTCAGGGGGCCCTCCACCACCACGAGTTGCCTGGCCTGCTGCTTCACCGGCTGCGGCGGAGCTTCGGCGAGATCCGGGTTCTTGCGGACCTCACGGGCGGTGGGGGCTCCGGAGGCGGCCTTGCGGCCCACCATCAGGTCCCGGCGCATGGCGGAGACAATGCTGAAGATGAGCACCCACAGGAGCAGCAGGAAGCCGAACCGCAGCGCGGTGATGGTCAGGTCGCTCATGCGTGGCCACCAGGGTTGGCAGGAAGCAGGCGGAAGATGATCTTTGTCCGTCCCATCGTGATGGTGGAGCCGTCAGTAAGTTCAATGCTGCCCGAAACCCGCTGCCCGTTGACGTAGCTTCCGTTCGTGGAGCCCAGGTCCACGGCGCTGGTGGCACCGTTGGAAGTGCGGATCTCCAGGTGCCGGCGGGAAACTCCGGTGTCCTCCACGTGGATATCGGCCTCGGAGGATCGGCCCAGCACGATGGAGGGGGCGTTCAGTGAGTAGCGCTGGCCGTCGATGTCCAGGACCGGCTGCAGCCTGACGGGCTGGCGGCTGGGAGCGGCTGGCACTGCGGGGCGCGACGGCTGGGCGCTGCCGTTGCCCTTGGACTTTTCGGTGGAGGAAGCGATCTCGAAGTCCCCGGCCCGGAGCTCGGAATCACGCCGGAAGGAAATGCGGACAGACCCCTGCAGCGTGTAGCCCTGGCTGCGGACGTGGTTGATGACGACGTCACAGAGTTCCTCGGCCAGCGGGGTTCCCCATTCCTGGGCCCGCTTGAAGTCGTCGTCGCTGAGTTGGACATCGAAGACATTCGGGGCGAGGGTGCGTCCGGCCGCGACGGTGAGGGCCTTGTGGTCCACTTCCCGGCGCAGCCTGCTGGCGATTTCTACGGGTTCGACCTGCGCCTTTGAGCCGGTGGAGAAGACGCCACGTACGGCCTTTTCGATGCCGCGTTCCACTTTGTCCAGCAGACCCATGGTTCTCCTCCTTTCCCTCCGGCTGAGGGGCAGTTCGCAGTCCGGAACTTCACCCGGCGTTCAGTAGACACTCGCTGGTATGGCTGCGCACGGCAGCCACTCCTACATCCGATACTACTGGGACGGCCTGCGAATGACCTTAATCCACAACGGCCCGCCGCCTTCAAAAGTTCGGCCCCCGGTGCCTCAGGTCCGTGGCGGAAAGGCCCTGAGGGCGGGTGGCCGGGCTCCGATGATTGGCGTTCTGCGGCCGGGTCCGGAGGGCCCCCAGCGGTCAATTGGTGTTTTGCGGCATGTGTCCGTTATGCTTGATCTCGCTGCTTTTACAAGACTGCGAATCGGGAAACCGTCCGCAGTGGCGTGGAAGAAGTTGCGCGCGAGTGGCGGAACGGCAGACGCGCTGGCTTCAGGTGCCAGTGTCCGAAAGGGCGTGGGGGTTCAAATCCCCCCTCGCGCACGCAATTGAGAAGAGCCCCGATCTGAGGATCGGGGCTCTTCTTGTTTTAAGCCGTGCCCACCTGTTGCCCTATCAGATTTGGTTGCCAAACCCGGGTTTTAAGGGTCCGATCTGATAGGGCAACGGGGGGGGAGGCGGACGCATGGCGCCGCTACGGGTGCACCGGGGATACCGCGGAACCGGTCTCGGCATAGGAGCGCAGGTTGGCCAGGGTCAGGTCCGCCATCGCTGCCCGGGTTTCGTTAGTGCCGCTTCCCAGGTGCGGCAGGAGGACCACGTTGTCCAGGTCCAGCAGGTCCTGGGGGACTTTGGGCTCGTCAACGAAGACGTCCAGGCCCGCTCCGCCCAGCCTGCCGGACAGCAGTGCGTCCACCAGGGCGTCCTGGTCCACTACCGATCCGCGGGCAATGTTAATGAGGTAGCCGCGGGGTCCCAGCGCTTCAATGACGCCCGCGTCCACCAGGCCTGTCGATCCCGGGCCGCCGGCCGCGGCCACGATGAGTACCTCGCACCCTGCGGCGAGTTCACGCGGTGAGGCCGCGTACCGGTAATCGACGCCGGCTACCGGGTTCCGGCTGTGATAACTGATCTCGCAGTCGAAGCCTTCCAGGCGCCGGGCGATCACTTTGCCGATCCGGCCCAGGCCAAGGATGCCCACTTTGCGGCCGCTGGCTTTGGTGGCCAGCGGGAAGTTGCCCTTGTTGAGCCAGTCACCGCGCCGGACGAACCGGTCCGCGGCACTGATTCCGCGCAGGACATCCACGTACAGGGCAATGGCGGTGTCAGCAACGCAGTCATTCAGGACATCCGGGGTGTTGCTGACGATGATGCCGCGCTCGAACGCCTGTGCCACGTCCGTGGTGTCATAGCCGACGCCGAAATTGATGACTGCGCGCAGGTTGGGCAGGGCGCGCATCAGGTCCGTCCCCACCCCAATCTTTCCGGAGGTCACCGCGACGTCGAAGGTGCCGCCGTGCTGGCGGAGGAAATCCGCCCGTTCAGCCGGAGCGTCGGGCAGCCGGACTGCGCCGTAGTCGCCGGTGATCGTTTCCTGGACGACTGGCATGAGGGGCCCTACCTGGAGGACAGCGATGTTCTTCATATCCAGCACACTAGGTTTCGGACCCATACAGGTCCAACATGTAAATGGCATGGATCCATGCCCGAACTGTATTGATGGGCCGGGTCCGGCGGAATGGCGCGGATCCCGCGTGTCAGTGGTACGGATCACAACTGCCAAAAGCACCAATCGGCCACGCAACGGCACCGGGGGCCTGAGCCAAATCCCTTGTGGGCCCCCATCAGCTCAATTAGCTTGAGTCGAGCGCGGCCCCGCCAAGCATCCTTTCGCCGATGCGTCTGACGGTGCCGGGGCACTGCGCACCAAGTTTTCCAACCGGAGGATCCCAATGACGTCTTCTTCAAAGCTTCCCTTCCAGGCCACCGCGCTGAGGTGGCCGGCCCTCGCGGCCGTCGCAGTGTTTGGCCTCAGCGCCTGCAGCGTGGCCAATTCGGACAGCGCCGGAGGCAGCGCGGCGGACACTGTGCGCGTAGTGCTGGGCCAGGAACCGCCCACACTCGAGGCCTGTGAGTCCAACCTGACTTCCACCGGCGTTGTGGTTCGCTCGAACGTGACCGAGCCCCTGATCGAACGCAATCCGCAAAGCGGTGAACTCGAACCCAAGCTCGCCACCGAGTGGAAGGCCACCAGCGACAGGGAATGGACCCTGAAGCTCCGGGAGGGAGTCAACTTCCAGGACGGAACACCCTTCAACGCCGAGGCGGCAGCCTTCACCATCGACCGGGCGGTGAACTCCAAACTTGGCTGCAACGTTGAGGGCTATGTCTTCGGAGACGCCGACCTTGACGTCAAGGCCGTCGATGCCACCACCCTGACCGTGACAACGCCGGAGCCGGACCCCATCCTGCCGCTGCGGCTCTCCTTCCTCGAAGTGGTGCCGATGTCCACCAGCACCACCGAGAAGGTCCGCGAACCCATCGGCACCGGCCCTTACAAGATCGAGTCGTGGGACGCCGGCCAGAAGATCTCGCTCAGCAGCTGGGACGGTTACTGGGGCGACAAGCCTGCCTACTCCAAGGCGGAGTACCAGTGGCGCTCCGAAAGCTCTGTGCGTGCCGCCATGATCACCAGCGGTGAAGCGGACATTGCCATGGGACTGAGCCCGGATGACAACATCGGCGACCTCGGCGTTGACTACCCCAACAACGAAACAGTGGCGCTGCGCATGGACGCTAACGAAGCACCGCTCAATGACATCCGGATCCGCCAGGCGGTCAACTACGCCATCGACAAGGAAGGGATCGTCAACTCGCTCTACCAAGGCAAGCACCAGGTGGCTGCGCAGCTGGTCCCCGAAGGCATCGTGGGCCACAACTCCGGGCTGAAGGGCTGGCCGTTCGACCTCGAGAAGGCAAAGTCTCTGGTGGCAGAAGCCAAAGCCGAGGGCGTTGACACCTCCAAGCAGATTTCCCTGGTGGTCCGCAGCGCCCAGTTCCCCAAAATCACCGAACTGGCCCAGGTACTGCAGGAACAGCTCAGCCAGGCAGGCCTGAACGTGAAGCTGAAGATGCTCGAAACCAGCCAGCACCTGACCTACCAGGTCCGCCCGTTTGCCGAGGATGAAGGCGCCGTTGCCCTGATGACCCAGCACGGCAACCAGGCCGGTGACGCCGCCTTCACGGTGGACCAGTACATGCTCTCCACCGGAGCCCAGAGCTACTTCGGAACCCCGGAATTCGACGCCATGATCCGGAAGGCGGACGCTGCCTCCGGCGATGCCCGGCAGAAGGCCTTCGAGGAGGTCTTCGCCTACCAGAACGACAAGGTGGTCCAGTTCGCGCACATCTCGCACCAGACCGGCATCCTGGGCAAGGCCAAGTCCGTCTCCTACACGCCCAACTCGTCCAGCGGTGACGAGCTGCGCATCTCCGAGATGACCCCGGCCAGCTAACCTCCTCTCCCACAGAAAGGACGGCCATGCTGACCTACTTGAGAAAGCGCATCATTTCCAGCGCCCTGCCGCTGGTGGTGGTAGTGGTTGGCGTCTTCGCGCTGGCCAGGATGACCGGCAACCCGGCCAGCCTGTACCTGCCGCTGAACGCCACCCAGCAGATGCGGGACGACTTCACGGCGCGCAACGGCCTGGACCAGCCGCTCCTGGTGCAGATGGCCGACTACTTCGGCGGGGTGCTGCGGCTCGACTTCGGGCAGTCCCTGCGGACCGGGCAGGACGCGGCCGCCATGGCGCTGCGTGCCTTCCCGGCCACCCTCCAGCTCGCGGCCACCACCATGGTGCTGGCCGTGGTGCTGGCGGTCATCGTGGGCTGCTGGGCTGCCCTGAAGCCGAACGGAGTTGCGGACAGGATCTCAAGCTTTATCTCCATGGCCGCGGCATCGATCCCGGACTTCTGGCTGGCCATCGTGGGCATCTGGATCTTCGCGATCACCCTGGGCTGGGTCCCCACCTCGGGGGTGTCGGGGGCCAGCGCCTGGGTGCTGCCCATCGCCACGCTGCTCCTGCGGCCGTTTGGTGTGCTGGTGCAGATTGTCCGCGGCTCCATGGTGTCCGCGCTTTCCGAGCCGTACATCAAACTGGCCCGCAGCCGCGGCGCCGGCGAGCTGCGGGTGGTCACCCACCACGCCCTGCGGAACGCCGCAGCGCCGGCCCTGACTGTGGCCGGTGACCTCACTGTGGGCCTCGTCAACGGCGCTGTGGTGGTGGAGACGATCTTCGGCTGGCCGGGCATCGGCAAGCTGATGATCGATTCGATCCTCCAGCGCGACTTCGCCGTCCTGCAGGCGGCGGTGCTGCTGACCGCCGTCGCGATCTTTGCCCTGAACATCCTTATCGACATGGGGTACGCGCTGCTGGATGCGCGCGTCCGTCCCGTGACGGTCAAGGCCTAGGAGGAACCATGACGAGTTCATTGACTGACGGCACCGCCCAAGAGGGGCAGGAAGAGCGGCAACCGGCCGGCCAGCCGCCCACCAGGAACGCACCGGACGCCCGGGACGGCCAGCCGGGCCTGTTCCGCCTCCTCCTCAAGGACCGTTTCGCCACCGTCGCCGCCTTTGTGCTGCTGCTGGTTGGCCTGACCGCTTTGGTGGGGCCCGCGCTCATGGGCGACCTCGCCACCAAGCAGAACCTGCTGTTCGCCAACAAGGCACCCTTCACCATGGCGCACGGCTGGGAGTACTTCCTGGGCAGCGATTCCCTGGGCCGCAGCATGCTGGCGCGCCTGGTGGTGGCCAGCAGGACCACCCTGTCCGTGGCGCTTCCCGCCGTCGCCGTGGCGCTGCTCATAGGCTCGCTGTGGGGCGTCTGGGCCGGGTACCACCGCGGCTGGCGGGAAAACGTCTCCATGCGCGTCGCCGATGTGATCATGAGCTTCCCCTCCCTGCTGCTCGCCGTCGTGGTCCTCTACGTCTTCAGCCCCTCGGCTGCCAACATCGTCCTGATCCTGGCGCTGACCCGCATTCCGATCTATCTCCGCACCGCCCGCGCCGAATCGGCTGAACTGCAAAGCCGCACCTTCGTGGACGCTGCCCGGACGTTCGGAGCCAAGCCCAACGCCATCATCTTCCGGCACGTCATCCCGGTGGTGCTGCCCACCCTGCTGACCCTGGCCACGCTGGAATTCTGCTACGTCATGCTGGCCGAATCCTCGCTGAGCTTCCTGGGCATCGGTATCCAGCCGCCGGACGTCAGCTGGGGCCTGATGGTCTCCCAGGGCCGGCAGTACCTGCAGACCGCGTGGTGGCTGTCCATCTTCCCGGGCGTCGCCATCGTGGTCACCACCATCGCCGCCAACGTGCTGGCAGCCTGGCTCAGGATCGCCACCGATCCTGCCCAGCGCTGGCGCCTGGCCCTTCCCCGCAAGCGGCTGATTGCCCGTATTCCCGTAAAGGAGGCACAGCCGTGAAAACAGCTGCCGATCCATCTACGCTCCAGAACCCCCGGGGCCCTGCCGGCCCGGCCGGCGCCCAGGCGCATGACGTTGTCCTGCAGGTCAGCGACCTCGCCGTGGACATCAGGACCCACCGCGGCACCGTCCGGGCCGTCAACAGCGTGGGCTTCGAAGCCCGGGCCGGGGAGACCCTTGCCCTGCTGGGTGAATCCGGCTGCGGAAAGTCCATGACGGCCAAGGCACTGGCGGGCATCATGGACCCGGTCTGCGACCTTGCCGACGGGCAGATTGTCCTGAACGGGACGGACCTGGCCGCGCTGACCCCGAAGGAACGGCTGAAGTTTGCCGGACCGGAGCTGGGCATCGTCTTCCAGGACGCGTTGACCGCACTGAACCCCGTATATACGGTGGGCACCCAGCTGGGGGAGGCGTTCCGGATCCACCGGGGCCTGAACGCCAAGCAGGCCCGTGCCGAAGCCATCGACCTGATGAAGCGCGTGGGCATCCCGGAACCCGAATCGAGGGTCAATTCCTACCCGCACCAGTTCTCCGGCGGCATGCGCCAGCGCATCCTCATCGCCATGGCAGTGGCGCTGAATCCGCGGCTGCTGATCGCCGATGAGCCCACCACCGCCCTGGACGTCACGGTCCAGGCGCAGATCATGCAGTTGCTGCGCAAGCTCCGCGAAGAGGGACAGATGGCCGTCATCCTCATCACCCACGACCTTGCGGTGGTGGCCGAGGAAGCGGATTCCGTGGCCGTGATGTACGCCGGGAACGTGGTGGAGAGCGGGCCGGTGGCCGAGGTCTTCGCTGATCCCCGCCACCCCTACACCAAGGGCCTGCTGGAATCCGTGCCCGTGCACCTGGAACGCGGCGACCAGCTCAAATCCATCCCGGGCAGCCCGCCGGAGCTCCACGACATCCCGTCCGGCTGCGTCTACCAGTCCCGCTGCCCCATGGTGCAGGACATCTGCCGCGCCGAGCGCCCGGCACTGCGCCCGGCAGGCCGCCGTCGTACTCAAAGCGGTGCCACCGCTGCGGCGGACCTGGAACAGGCCACGTCCGCAGGAACCAACGACGGCGGCGCAACAGTCCGTCCCGTGCGCACGGCCGCGTGCCACTTCAGCGAGGAGATCACCAATGCCTGAACCGCTTCTGAGCATTGAGGGCCTGACCAAGACCTTCCACGTGGCCAAAAGTGCCAGCGGGAACACCCGGCTCAAGGCCCTGGACGGCATCAGCCTCAGCGTGGGCCGCGGGGAAACCCTGGGCCTGGTGGGTGAGTCCGGCTGCGGCAAATCCACCTTGGCGCGCACGCTGATGATGCTGGAAACTCCTGATGAAGGAACGGTCAGCTTCGAGGGGACCAACCCTTTCGGGCTCAAGGGCAAGGAACTGTTGACATGGCGCCGGCGGGTCCAGATGGTCTTCCAGGACCCATTCGCATCGCTCAACGCCCGGATGAGCGCGGGCGACATCATCGCCGAACCCTGGGCAACCCACCGGAGCCTCTACCCCACATCCCGGGAGCGGGATGAACGGGTGAAGGAACTGCTGCAGATGGTGGGGCTGCGGGCCTCCGACGCCCGGAAGTCGCCGCAGGAGTTCTCGGGTGGCCAGCGCCAGCGCATCGGCATCGCCCGGGCGCTTGCCCTGAAGCCGGACGTGATCATCCTGGACGAGCCGGTATCCGCACTGGACCTGTCCGTCCAGGCTCAGGTCCTCAACCTGCTCAATGAGCTGCAGAAGGAACTGGGCGTCTCCTATATCTTCATCTCCCACGACCTCACCGTGGTCCGGCACGTCGCCGACCGGGTGGCCGTCATGTACCTGGGCAGGATCATCGAAACAGGGGAGACGGAAGAGGTCTTCGACCACCCCCGGCACCCCTACACCGCGGCACTGATGTCCGCTTCGCCCAAGCTCGACGTCACGGGCGCCAAGCGGGACCGGATTGTCCTTCAGGGCGAGCTGCCATCCCCGCTGGATCCGCCGTCGGGCTGCCGCTTCCGCACCCGGTGCTGGAAAGCCCAGGACATCTGCGCCGAGGTGGCCCCGGAGCCGCAGGTCCTCACAGCCCCGGACGGCAGGCGGCACCTGGCCGAATGCCACCTCCCGCTCGACACCATCAAGGGCCTCACCGGCGCCGCGGCCGCAGCGGCAACCGCCAACGCCTTGTGACCGGCGCCGAATACGCCATCATCGCCGGAGCCATCTTCCTGGCAGCCTGCCTGCAGGCCTCCAGTGGCTTCGGCATGGGCATGCTGGCGGCGCCGGTCATTGCCATCATCGATCCCGAACTGCTGCCCGCCACCCTGATCCTGCTCGCCCTGCTGGTCACGGTCATGGTGACGGTGACCGAGCGGCAAAGCCTGGACCTGCGAGGTACGGGCTGGGCGCTGGCGGGCAGGGTGCCGGGCAGCGTGGTGGGCGCGTGGCTGGTGGCGGTCTCCTCGAAGGAGGGGATGGCCTGGGTGGTGGTGGCCGTGGTGCTCGCCGGCCTGGTCCTCGCGGGCCGGGGCTGGGCACCTCGGCCCCGGCGGACCAACCTGGTGGTGGCGGGAGCCGCGTCGGGCATCATGGGCACCGCCACGTCCATCGGCGGCCCGCCCATGGCGCTGATCTGGCAGGGCCATGAGGGGCCGCGGCTGCGCGGCACCATGAGCGCCTTCTTCATGGTGGGATCGGCCATTTCCATGGCCATGCTGTGGCTGGCGGGTACCGTCACCCAGCACATGCTGGTCCTGGCTCTGTGGATGGTTCCGGCGGTGATCGCCGGTTATGCGGCGTCCCGCTACGTCAACCGGTTCCTCAGCCCGCCACGGTTGAAGAAGCTCGCCTTTGCTGCGTCCGCGGTGGGGAGCGCGCTGCTGGTCACCCAGCTGGTACTGGGCTCGTCCTGACAACATTGTGCAGCGGCAATCCGCTGGCCAGCCGTGCGATGTTGGCTGCGATGTCCCGGGCCCGGCGCTCGAACGTTACCCGTGCATGGCCCGAGTGGTGCGGCGTGAGGACCGTGTTGTCCAGTTCCGCGAACGGCCATTCCGCCGGCGGAACCACGCCTTCGGCAGGCGTACCCCACCACACGTCCAGGCCTGCCCCGGCGATCCGCCGCTCCGAGAGGGCGGCGTAAAGCGCTGCCTGGTCCACCACGGCGCCGCGCGCCACGTTGATCAGGATCGCGGAGGGCTTCATCGCGGCCAGCTCCGCAGCGCCGATCATGCCGCGGGTGTCCTCCGCCAGTGGAACCGTGACCACCACGACGTCGGACCCTGCCAGGAGAGCCTGAAGATCGGCTTTCCCGCCCACCCAGTCCAGCTGCACCCCGGCGGGCAGCGGCACGGTGGGGTTGCGGCGCACGGCCCGGACCGTCATCCCCATGGCAGCGGCAACCCGCGCCACCTCCGCACCAATGGACCCCAGCCCCACCACGCCGAGCACAAGGTCGCTGAGCACGGGGTGGAACGGAACGTCCGTGGTGGTGGCAATGGTCCGCCACTGGCCGTTCCGAACCTCGCGGTCTGCCCGGACCACGTTGCGCGACAACATGAGGGTGACCATCAGGACATGCTCCGCGATGGGCCGGGCATGGTGGAAGGTATTGGCAACCCCCGTCCCGGGAGTCAAGTGCGGAAAGGAAATCTTGTCATAGCCGGCGCCGGTCACATGGACCAGCCGGGCGTTGCCCGCGGCTTCCGCTTCAGACGGGGGAAGGGCGGAACAGACGACGACGTCGGCACCGGCAAGTGCCGCGGCCCGCCTTTCCGGAGACCATGCCGCAGCCATGTCCCAGTGGTGCGCGCCGCCGTCGGACCTTAACGCCTCTTCGAAGCGGCTGATGATGGGATCGGTGACCACGATCCGCAAGGATTGGATACTGTCCGGTGCGCTCACCAGCGGGGGCTCTGCAGCTGGTAGGAGGGGTGCAGCCGCTGCATGTAACCGGTATCGTCACGGCTCCGCAGCCCGCAGTCCAGGTACTGCCGGTGCAGGCGCTCCAGGGCGTCCCGGTCCACCGTAATGCCCAGGCCGGGTGCCGTGGGGACCCCCACGGCACCGTCCGTGAACCGGAGGACACCGCCCTCGATGACGTCCTCCTCCGGGTCCTTCCATGGCCAGTGAGTATCGCAGGCGTAGTCGAGGTTGGGGGTGGCCGCAGCAAGGTGGACCATCGCGGCCAGGCTGATGCCGAGGTGTGAGTTAGAGTGCATCGACAGGCCAAGCCCGAAGGTTTCGGTGATCCCGGCAAGGAACTGGCTGCGGCGCAGCCCGCCCCAGAAATGGTGGTCGGAGAGAATGACATCCACGGCTCCGGCCGCGACGGCGGGCGCCACGTCCGCGAAGCTGACAACGCACATGTTGGTGGCCAGCGGCATGCCCACTTCCCTGCGGACCGCGGCCATGCCCTCGATTCCCGGCGTGGGGTCCTCCAGGTACTCCAGGACACCGTCCAGTTCCTTCCCCACCCGGATGGAGGTCTCCACGGTCCAGGCGGCGTTGGGGTCGATGCGCAGCGGCAGGTCCGGGAACTCCGCGCGGAGGGCATGGATGGCGGCGATTTCCTCTTCGGGCGGGAAGACGCCGGCCTTCAGCTTCAGGGCGCCGAAGCCGTAGCCGTCCACCATCGCCCGGGCCTGCCGGACAATGCCTTCGGGGTACAGTGCGGCACCCCACCGGTCCGCCTCCTGGCCGGGATGCCCTGCCCATTTGTAGAACAGGTAGCCGCTGAATTGCACGGAGTCCCGGACTGCCCCGCCCAGCAGGTCGCTGACGGGACGGCCCAGGAGCTTTCCCTGGATATCCAGCGCCGCGACGTCGAAGGCGGACAGGACGCGGTCCGCCGTGCTGGAACCGGTGACCATGCCGCTCATGCCGTGGCCGCCCTCGATGGTGTCCACGCTGAGGGCCTGGGCGATGCGGCCGCGGAGGGTGTTGATGTTGAAGACGTCCACGCCCGGCAGCGATGCGGCTGCCAGCTGCAGCCGGGCCAGGTGGCCGGCGTCGCCGTAGGTCTCGCCGAAGCCCGAGACGCCAGAGTCGGTGAGGACTTCGATGATGGCGCGCAGGGCGAAGGGTTCATGGACGCCGACAGTATTAAGGAGTGGCGGGTCCTTGAATGCGACGGGCGTGATGGTCACACCGGTGATGCGAACCTGGTTGAGGTGCTGGGCGGGGTTGAAGGTAGTGGTCACAGCGCTGTGCTCTTCATGGTGCGGGGCTCCTGGTGGGGTTGCTTTGTGTGGTCCTGTTCACAGACGATATGGGAAGCGATCGATACAGGTCCAAGCCAATTTCTGCACTCGACAATCCAGTAAAGGTATTGATGTTTTCGCTGCCCCAGTTAGAAGCCTTCGTGGCCGTGGCCGAGGAACTGCATTTCGGCGCCGCTGCTGAACGGCTCAACATGACCCAACCGCCGCTCAGCCGGCAGATCCAGATGCTGGAAAAGAAGCTCAACACCACGCTGTTCAGCCGGACCAGCCGGAAGGTGGAACTGACGGCTGCTGGCGCAACCCTGCTGCCCAGGGCCCGTCAGATCCTGGATATGTGCATCAAGACGGACATGGACGTCCGCCGGGTTTCCTCCGGGCAGGCGGGGACCATCACCGTGGGCTACACGGCGATTGCCGGCCAGAGCGCGCTGCCCATGATGCTCCGGAAGGCGGCCGAAGGGATGCCCGGGGTGTCCTTTGTGCTGCGGGAGCTCGTGTCCACTGACCAGATGGACGGCTTGGTGAAGGGCAATGTGGACATCGGCCTGCTGCGGCCCATCGTGGCCCGGCCGGGGGTGGTGTCCCGGCCGCTGATGCAGGACAGGCTGGTGGTGGCGGTGCCCGAGGGGAACCCGATCCTGGGCAACACCGGAATCGCCGACGGCCAGCCGCTGCCGTTGGGATCCCTGGACCGGCGCCCGCTGCTGATGTACTCCACCAAGGAGGCCCGGTATTTCCACGACCTGGTGCTGCGCCTGTTCGCCAGTGCCGGCGCCCATGCCAACATCACCCAGTACGCCAGCCAGGTACCGGCGCTGCTGGCGTTCGTCCAGGCCGGGCTCGGAGTGACCCTGGTTCCTGCCTCGGCCATGGCCTTCGCCCCGCCCGGGGTGGAGTTCCACGAAATCGACGGCCGCCACGGCATGCAGGAACTGAACCGGGTGGACCTGGAGCTGGCCTGGAACGAGGAAACGGCAAATCCTGCGGTGCTGCGGCTCCTGGAGTTGATTGGGGAAACAATGCCGGCCGCGGGGGCGCCGGCCGGGTGACGCCCCGCCCATCAGGGCCTTGTTCGCGGATCCGGGCTTTGAAGGCCCGGATCCGCGAACAGGCTTAGGACTCGGGCCTGGGTCCAGGCTCGCCGGACGGCCGCGCGGATGCCTTGAACCGGCGTCGGGAGTTGGCCAGGTGGCTGCGCATCGCCGCGGCGGCCGCAGCCTCGTCACCGTCAGCGATGGCGTCCAGGATGGACCGGTGCTCCTGGACCACTTGGTCGAAGTGGTCCCCCGCGTAGTGCTCGACGCCGGTCATCAGCCGGGTGCGGGGCATGGCAATCATCGTCTGGCCCAGTGCTGCGAGGCAGTCGGAGTAATACGGATTGCCGGACGCCGCCGCCACCGCCCGGTGGAAGTCGAAGTCCGATTTCATGGCATGGGACGGGTGGCCCGCGCTCTCGGTGAAGGCCTCCAATGCAGTGCCCACAGCCCGCAGCTGCCGCTCGGTGTGGTTGCGCGCCGCCAGGGCCGCGGCCTCCGTCTCAACGCCCATCCGGAACTCCAGCAGGTGCAGCCGGTCCTCGGTGGTGGCCACCGGACGGGCCCCGGGTACAGCCTGGGGCCCGTCCGACGGCGGCGTGAGGGCGAAGCTGCCGCGCCCCCGTTCGGTTTCCACGAGCCCTTCGGCCTGGAGCCTCGTCAGCGCGGCACGCACCACGGTCCGGCTGACGCCGAAGTCGCTGATCAGGGTGTTTTCGCTGGGAAGCTTCTCACCCGGCTGGATGATGCCGTCAACTATGCGGTTGCGAAGGTCGGCGGCGAGGTCCGCGGTGAGGTTCCGGCTCATGGCTCAAGGTTACGGCTTCAGCGTTATGCGCCGAACTCCACGGAATCGGTGGTCCAGGCGCGGGCCTGGTCGCTGAGCGTGACGCCGAGGCCCGGGCGGTCCGGAACGATCATGCGGCCGTCCTTGGTTTCGAGGCGCTCGTTGAACAGCGGGTCCAACCAATCGAAGTGCTCCACCCACGGCTCGCGGGGGTAGGCCGCGGCGAGGTGCAGGTGGATTTCCATGGCGAAGTGCGGTGCCAGGCCCAGGCCGCGTTCGTCCGCGAGGGCGGCGAGGCGGAGGAACTGGGTGATGCCGCCGACGCGCGGGGCGTCAGGCTGGATGATGTCGCAGCCGTTGGTGGCGATCAGGCCCTTGTGCTCGGCCACGGAGGCCAGCATTTCACCGGTGGCGATGGGGGTGTCCAGGACCTGTGCCAGGTGCGCGTGGCCTTCGAAGTCGTAGGCATCCAGCGGCTCTTCGATCCAGATGAGGTTGAACTCCTCGAGGCGGCGGCCCATGCGCAGGGCCGTGGCCCGGTCCCACTGCTGGTTGGCGTCCACCATCAGCGGAACGTCCCAGCCGATGTGTTCGCGGATGCCGGCCACGCGGCGCAGGTCCTCGGCCGAATCCGGCAGGCCCACCTTGATCTTGATGCCGCCAATGCCCTCCTCGATGGACTGGGTGGCGCGGGCCTTGACTTCGTCCAGGGAGGCGTTGAGGAAGCCACCGGAGGTGTTGTAGGTCTGAACGGAGTCGCGGTAGGAGCCCAGGAACTTGGCGAGGGGGAGGCCGGCGCGCTTGGCCTTGAGGTCATAAAGGGCGATGTCGATGGCGGCCAGGGCCTGGGTGGCGACGCCGGAGCGGCCCACGGAGGCGCCGGCCCACAGGAGCTTGGTGTAGATCTTGGCGATGTCGTTGGGGTCCTCGCCGATGATGCCCTCGGCCACCTCTTTGGCATGGGCGTACTGGGCAGGGCCGCCGGCGCGCTTGGAGTAGCTGAAGCCGATGCCGGAGTGGCCCAGTTCGGTGGTGATTTCGGCGAAGAGGAAGACCACCTCGGTCATGGGCTTCTGCCGGCCGGTGAACACCTTGGCGTCGCTGATGGGAACGGCGAGGGGAAGGCGGGCGGTGGACAGCTTGACGTGCCGGATCAGGTCGACGGTGCTCATGGATTCTCCTAAGGGCGGGACTGGGCTCCTTCGCCCACCTTCTTAGGATACAAGTTTAAAACTTGTACTACAAGCACGATCCGGCAAGCCGTGATTGTTGGCCCCCGGGTCAGTCCGCCTTCCGAAGTCCACCCAGCCCGGCCACCAGGGCATCGAGGCCCAGCGTGAAGGCGGCGTCGGCGGCGCGGAGGGGGTCCGCGGCCGCTTCGGTGCCCTCCGGAGCTTGGGTGTATCCGCGGAGTGCGGTGCCCGCAGCCCCGCGGACGGCAGCGGTGAAGTACGGCGTGGATTCGGCCATGGTGCCGGGATCGAAGATGTCTTCCGGCGCGGTGACGTCGTACGCGGAGCCAAAAATGAACGACTCCAGCGCCACGATGGCGGAGATGATCCGCTCCTGGGGGAAGCCGGCGTCGAGGAATCCCTTGCTGACCGTCTCGTACATGGCCAGCGTCTGGGGCGCGTCGGTAACCGGCAGTACGGCGATGACCGGAATCAGCGGCGTGTGCTCGGCGAAGACATTGCGGTAGCTCCAGGCCCACGTCCGGACCGCGTCATCCCAGGGGGCGGCGCCAAAGGAGGATACATCCACCAGGGACATCAGGTGGTCTTCCACCAGCAGCAGGACGTCCTGCTTCGACGACACGTGGTTGTAGAGGGCTGAGGGTGCCACCACGAGGAGTTTGGCTAGGGCGGCCATGGTCAGGCCGTCGTACCCCTTCCTGCCCACGAGCTCCAGGGCCGCCGCGGTGATGCCTGCCTTGTCCAGTACCGCCGAGGAAGGCCGTCCGGCGCGCCTTCTCCGGACCCCGCCGTCGGTAGCCGGACGTTGCTGTGCTGCTGGTACTGCCGGCAATTTCTGCCCTTTCCTCGGTGTCCTCCGCATTATTGCACCAGGCACTTCCGCTGCCCGGCCGGACGGGCTATAGTTCTACTAAATGAATGCCATTCATTTAGTGGTTTCCATCACCCGGGACCGCAGAGAGGACATCATGCTGAACCTGAACCGCGACGTCGTCGTCGTAGGAGCCGGGCCGTCCGGACTCACGGCCGCCCGCGAACTGAAGAAGGCCGGCCTCAGCGTCGCCGTACTCGAGGCCCGTGACCGGGTGGGCGGGCGCACGTGGACCGGAACTGTGGACGGCGCCATGCTGGAAATCGGCGGCCAGTGGGTCTCCCCGGACCAGGAAGCGCTCCTGGAACTGCTCGAGGAACTGAACCTGGAGACCTACCCGCGCTACCGCGACGGTGAGTCCGTCTACATCGGCGCCGACGGCGTCCCCGTGCGCTACACCGGCGACTCGTTCCCCGTGGACCCGGAAACCGCCGTCGAAATGGACCGCCTGGTGGCCATCCTGGATAAGCTCGCGGCTGAGATTGGGCCCGCCGAGCCATGGGCGCACCCGAAGGCCCGGGAACTGGACACCATCTCGTTCCATCACTGGCTGCGGCAGAACTCGGCCAGCGAGGAAGCCTGCAAGAACATCGGCCTGTTCATCGCCGGCGGCATGCTCACCAAGCCCGCGCACTCCTTCTCGGCCCTGCAGGCCGTCCTCATGGCAGCGTCCGCGGGCTCCTTCACCAACCTCACGGACGAGGACTTTATCCTGGACCGCCGCGTGGTGGGCGGCATGCAGCAGGTTTCGCAGCTGCTGGCGCAGGACCTCGGCGACGACGTCGTGCTTAATTCCCCGGTGCGCACCGTCAACTGGGAGCCCGACGCCGAGGGCGGGCACCGCGTGGCCGTTGAATCAGACCGCGCCACCGTCAACGCCCGCTTCGTCATCATGGCCGTCCCGCCCAACCTGTACTCCCGCGTCTCGTTCAACCCGCCGCTGCCGCGCCGCCAGCACCAGATGCACCAGCACCAATCCCTGGGCCTGGTCATCAAGGTCCACGCCGTGTACGCCACGCCGTTCTGGCGTGACAAGGGGCTCTCGGGCACCGGCTTCGGCGCTGATGCCCTGGTCCAGGAGGTCTACGACAACACCAACCACGCCGATGCCCGCGGCACCCTGGTGGGCTTCGTGTCCGATGAGAAGGCTGACGCCGTCTTCGAGTTGAGTGCCGAAGAGCGCAGGAAGGCGATCCTTGCGTCCGTCGCCGGTTACCTCGGCGACGAAGCTCTCACTCCCGAGGTGTACTACGAATCCGACTGGGGCTCCGAGGAGTGGACCCGCGGCGCCTACGCTGCCAGCTACGATCTCGGCGGCCTGCACCGGTACGGGAAGGACCAGCACGCCCCTGTGGGCCCCATCTACTGGTCCTCCTCCGACCTCGCCGCCGAGGGCTACCAGCACGTGGACGGTGCCATCAGGATGGGCCGCCGCACCGCGGAGCGTATCGCCGAAGTGGCGCGCGTGTCCGTTCCTGCGGGCGCCTGACCGCGCTGGCAAATAAGCATGCTTACTAATAGGCTGGCGGTGGGGAGTGTCCCCGACTCCAGACGAACGAGGTGAGGCATGACTGACGCCCAGAGCATCAGCAAGGTTACTGAGATCATCAACGATTCCAAGATCGGAATGGTCACCACCATCAACGAAGAAGGCGCCCTCGTCAGCCGGCCGCTGGCCGTCCAGGAGGTCAAGGACGACGGCGACATGTGGTTCTTCACCGGGCTCGGCACCTCGCAGGTTGCGCACGTCCGCGCGGACTCCCGCGTGAACGTCTCCTTCGGCAAGAACACCGAGTGGGTTTCCGTCGCCGGGACCGCAGAGGTGGTCACGGACCGCGCCAAGATCCACGAAATGTGGAACCAGGTTGTTGAGGCATGGTTCCCGGACGGGCCGGACACCCCCGAGGTATGCCTGCTCCGGGTGGATTCGGACTCTGCAGAATACTGGACCAGCCCGGGCGGTACGGCGGCCACGGTGCTGCAGTGGGTCAAGTCCAAGGTGACGAACAGCCGCATGAGCGTCGGCGAGAGCGGCACCGTGGAGCTGTAGGGCCACTGTGTTTGAGTAGGTGCGGGGCAGCGGACGGCGCTGCCCCGCACCTTTCGTATGTGGCGCCGTTTGTGCCATCAGAAGTGATTTGAGGAGTAACCTGGCCGTTGCCGGGATGGCTGCGAAAGGCCCGTAGACTTTCGCTCGGGCCGAACCTACTATGAGCCATGCGCCAGACCGGCCGGTCCGCAACCGCCGCGGTCTTGCTCGTTATTGGGGCAGGACTGGCGGTTCTGGGTGTGCTGGTCCACTACGGATTCATGAGTGTCTACGGCGATGTCACGGGCAGTGCATTCGATGGACTCATGTGGGGGTTGACGGCCGGTCCCTCCAAGTTGGCGCTCCTGCTGGTAACCCTCTTCGCCCTTATTGGTTTCGTGCTTTCGGTCAGGCGGTGGATGCGGCTGACGGCTGTGGCTATTCCGGCCCTTATGCTGATCGGCATGTTTGCTGTCACGCCCTTGGCCCTGGGGCAGCGTTTCGAGACGCAGTACGTCTCGTCTCCACAGTGCGTGACAGAGGGGACGGCTGAGCCCATGGCCTCGGCGGATCGAGCAGCCCAGCAGGTGTTTGATTCCATCAGCCACGTGGGCCAATTCAACGGCGGGGGCATGAGTGGCGTGGGCGGTTGTACCCGTTGGTTCAAGCTCTCGGGGGACGTCGACGTGCTGCAGCATTATCGCGCTCAACTGACGGCGGCAGGATGGAAAGTGGTCGAGGACGACGGTCACCATCTGCGGGCGCATTTAAACGGCAGGGCATTCGATGTGATGACCTGCCCGCGGGGTGGCGTGATCTGGGCGGGGAATGACGGTGACCCCTCCTACGGACAGGGACGATCCGGACTGGTTGGCACGGAAATCTGTCCCCACGACCTTTAGAGCCAGCAGCGCTAAATCGCACCAGCCGCTACGCCGTCGCCGGGTCCATGCTCGACAAGCGGGCCCGACGTGCGGCTGACGCGCGTACCCTGCTCAGTGGTGGCGGCCATTACCAGCACACCAAACTCGAAGCCTGAATACCGCGTCCGTTTAAATAGGCCGGCCTTGGGTTCAGCGCGTGCGCCGGGCCCGACTGCCGATACGAAGACGTCGCTGCTCTCGTCACCACTGGCGGTGAAGGTCACCCGGCGGTCGAACATCTCCGAGTCGAAGCGGGCGCGTAGCTCAACGACGAATTCGCCACCGACCTGCACGTCCGGACGCAGAATCCTCAAATCGCCCAGGGAAACTTCGCCAGCGTGCTTCAAAGTCCCGTCAGCCTGGCGGACCAATATCGTCGCGCGACCTTCCCGAACCTTGCCGTCTTTCACCCATGAGACGTCATCGCGCGGGTAACATCCCAAGGTCACCTCGCCTGCCTTCACAACAATTACTCCTTTCCATAGCTGTGGGGCACAACGATACGACGATATGGAAAGGAACTGCCCCCGGCCTGGTTCTTGCGATGTGCCCGCAGCGCCACCCACCACGGGGGCAAGTTCCCACTGTTGACAGGCACGCCTACGGTGGTGGAAGTTAGCGCCGCCGTGGTGTCCACCCTGACGGAAGCATTCCAGTGATCTTTGCTCGTTGAGAATCAGCCTCTGCTGACCAACCTTGAGCTGCCAGCGCGTTGTCGAAGACACCCCGAGCCATTCGCAAACCTAAATCCGGGTGGCTCAAAACGGAATGTCGAATAGGCAAGGCGAAGCGAAGACCGGGACAACTTCCCGCTAGTTCTGCCCCGTCAGCGCGCCCAGCACCGCAGGCAGGAGGACGTCGTTGCGGCCCCACACCGGGTCCAGGATTTCCACGTACCAGGAATCGGCCAGTAACAGGGCCAGGGAATCGTTGGTTTCGTCGGACCAGGCCCTGATCTGCTCTTCATCCACGGGGTTTTCGCTGGACCCGAGCACCGTCACCACCTCCGAACCGTCCAGGGTGACGGGGATGGCAGCGCTGCTGGCCTCGCCCGGGGCGTGGGCGATGGTCACAAGCTCCGTGCGGGTGGACAGTGCCAGCAGATCGCCGGCCGTCGCGGCACTGCAGAACCCGGTGACGTACTGCCGTTGCGCTGCGGCGCCGTCCTTGATGCCGGGCTGGGATTCCTTGGTGAACAGCCCGTTCCGGTTCAGCTCCGCCAAAGCGGCGGCGATCGGGTTGGTTTCGTCGTCGTAGTCTGCCGCGAAGTGCCCGGGCTGGTAGGAACTTCCACCCTCCAGCCAGCGCGCGGTCAGTTCACCGGCAGCCTCAAGAGTGGTGGCCTGCCGCCAGACCCCGCGGTCCTCCAGCAGCCGGCCGTACTGGTCGCGGGCTGGTATTTCCTCTGGCTTCATTCTGGGATGCTATCCCCGCCGGCGGTGGGCGCTCCACCGCTCCCGACACACCACTTAACCTGGCCCCTGCGCCTGGCCCGCCGGAATGCCCGCCGCCCGCTCGGCATCGGCGAGGGAGGCAGCCAGGCTGGAAACGGCGTCGGGATACTCCTTCCCACCGGCGGAACCGCTGCCGTGACCGGGAACGCTCCGAAGCTCTTCAGCGGCCCGCATGGCCTTGATCAGCGCGGATGTTTCGGGAAGGCGAACATCGGTGAGGTCCGGGTAGTCGATGCTGCACGCAGGATCCAGCTCGTAGCGGCTCCACCGGGCCATCAGCTCATCGTGCCGGGCCCGGGCCGCCTGATGCGCTGCCTCCCGCGCAAGATCATCCCGACGGCGTGAGCGTCCGGCCAGGTAGCGCGGCGTCCAGCGGTACGCACCGATGCCCGCTGCCACGGCGGCGCCGGCCAGGAACAGGCCGGTCCAAGGGGAAATCAGCGTAGGGATCAGCAGCGCGGGAACTGCCACGCATGAGCCAAGGAAAAGGTCCCAGAAGAGCTGGTCCGAACGCTGCCCCCCGCCGTCGGACGCCAAGAGGGTCCTGCGCCGCACCACAAAAACCGTGGCGGCAACGCTGGCTACCAGCACCGGCCCGCACAGCACCAGCGCCCAGGCACCCTCAACGAGTCCCTGCACAAGTCCTTCCGTCACGGCTGCCACCTGGCACCTCCAGCGTGCGCCCGGGCCGCGGAATCCCGGGCTGGTCATTCAATTGCACCCTGTTCCGTCAGCGCGGTCAATGTCGGCTGCGTGCGGGCGTTTTGCCGCCGCGGGGAAGGGTACGTTTCCCGTGTACTGCAGGTGCAGCGCTGCTGCACGGCTTGGGTGCGCAGGCTTGATGCGCATCCCAGGGGTGCCGGGCGCGCTTTGGGACGGGAGATGAACCGATGGGTCGGATTGACCGGATCGCAGAACCGTGGGGTACCAGGACTCCGTATCGCGGCGGCGGAACGTGGCCGGTGCGCGTGGACACCCACCTGGCCGAAGGAGTTGACGCGGAATCCGTGGACCGGTGGGTCCAGACCGCCTCCATCCTCCATTCAAACGGCGACGCGATGGACATCGCCGTCAAAGACAACCGGATTGTGGGCGTGCGCGGCCGTGCCTCAGACCGCGTGAACCACGGCCGGCTCGGTCCCAAGGACCTGTACGGCTGGCAGGCGAACGCGTCCCCGGACAGGCTGACCCGGCCGCTGATCCGGGAAGGCGGCAAACTCGTGGAGACCGACTGGGAAACGGCCATGGACCGTGTGGTGTCCCGGTCCAAAGCCCTGCTGGCGGAGCAGGGCCCCAGCGCCTTGGGGTTCTACACCACAGGCCAGCTGTTCGCCGAGGAGTACTACACCCTGGGGACCATTGCGCACGGCGGGATCGGGACCAACCACGTGGACGGCAACACCCGGCTCTGCACCGCCACCGCGGCGGAAGCACTGAAGGAATCATTCGGCTGCGACGGCCAGCCGGGCTCATACACGGACGTGGACCACGCGGATGTCATCGCCCTCTACGGCCACAACGTGGCTGAAACGCAGACCGTCCTGTGGACCCGGATGCTGGACCGGCTGGCCGGGCCCAACCCGCCCAAAATCATCTGCGTGGATCCGCGCCTCACCGAGGTTGCCCGGGCCGCAACGGTGCACCTGGCGCCCCGGCCCGGCACCAACGTGGCCCTCATGAACGCCATCCTCCACCACATCATCGCCAACGGCTGGGTGGACGGGGACTACATCCAGGCGCACACGGTGGGCTACCAGGACCTGGAGAAGGAGGTGGCGAAGTACGCACCCGCGCTGGCTGCCGAAATCACAGGTGTTCCGGCCGCAAAGATCGAGGAAGCGGCGCGGATCCTTGGCCACGCGGAACGGCTCCTGTCCACAGTGCTGCAGGGCTTCTACCAGTCCAACCAGGGCACCGCCGCCGCCGTCCAGGTGAACAACATCAACATCATCCGCGGCATGCTGGGCAAGCCGGGGTGCGGGATCCTGCAGATGAACGGCCAGCCGACGGCCGAGAACACGCGCGAATGCGGGGCGGACGGGGACCTCGCAGCGTTCAGGAACTGGTCCAACGATGCCCACATCAAGGACCTGGCGCGCGTGTGGAACGTGGACCCCATGTCCATCCCGCACTACTCTCCGCCCACCCACCTGATGCAGATGATGCGCTACGCGGAAGACGGCTCCATCCGGCTCCTGTGGGTCAGCGGAACCAACCCTGCCGTTTCCCTCCCGGAGCTGCGGCGGATCCGCTCCATCCTGGAGCAGGACCGGCTCTTCCTGGTGGTGCAGGACATCTTCCTGACCGAGACCGCCCAGCTGGCCGACGTCGTGCTCCCCGCCGCCACGTGGGGTGAAAAGACAGGGACGTTCACCAATGTGGACCGCACCGTGCACCTGTCCGAGAAGGCGGTGGACCCGCCCGGGGAGGCCCGCCCGGACCTGGACATCTTCATCGACTACGCCCACCGGATGGGGCTGAAGGACAAGGACGGCGAGCCACTGATCAAGTGGGACAGTCCCGAGTCGGCGTTCGAGGCCTGGAAGGAGTGCACCCGCGGGCGTCCGTGCGACTACACCGGCATCACCTACGGCAAGCTGCTCGGCGGCTCAGGCATCCAGTGGCCGTGCAACGAGGAGAACCCGGACGGCACCGAACGCATTTACGCTGACGGGAAGTTCTGGGCACACCCGGACTACTGCGAGACCTACGGCCGCGACCTCATCACCGGCGCCCCCGTGGACCCCACCGAGTACAAGGCACTGAACCCGGAGGGCCGCGCCCTCATCAAAGCCGCCGAATACGTGCCGCCGCACGAGCTCCCCAGCAAGGAGTTCCCGCTGCAGCTGATCACCGGCCGCACCCTGTTCCATTTCCACACCCGGACCAAGACGGCGCGGGCGCCGGAACTCCAGGCAGCGGCACCGGACGTCTGGGTTGAGTTGTCCGCGCACGACGCCGGCACGTACGGCTTTGCCGAGGGGGACCTTGCAGAGGTGGCCACTCCGCGCGGGTCCGTGCAGGCGAAGGTGCGGATCGGCGGCATCCGGGGCGGCGTGGTGTTCCTGCCGTTCCACTACGGCTACTGGGATACGCCGGGCGGGCACGAACCTGACGGCGCAGGACGCGCCGCCAACGAGCTGACCATCACGGACTGGGACGCCGCCTCCAAGCAGCCCATCTTCAAGACCGCGGCTGCCCGGATTTCCAAAGTGCGGTCCGGCGACGGGCCCGCCCCTGCCCCCACCAACACAGCCTCCGCCCCCGCCGGCGACTTCCCGGCAGAGGCCCGGACCAGGGGCATCCCGTCCGCGCTGGCCGGCGAGGAAATCTCCGGGGACAGCACCGGTCCCGCGGACGGCAACGGCGGCACCGACGAAGGGGAGGCATCGCTGTGAAAATCGGACTGGTACTGGAACAGCTCCACCGGGACGAGAACGACCTCGCCCAACACCTTCTCCGCGTCTCGGAGCGGCACAAAGTGGACCACGAGATCTACCACCTGGCCCGCGACCTGGCGAAATGGTCCCAGCAGCACGTCCGTGAGATTGCCGCCATCGCCGGCCGCTACGGCCGGGAACTGGATCCCGAACCGAAGGCTGAGAACACGCTCCTCGAGAAGATCCGCGAGAAGGGCAGCGAGCTGGTGGGCCGTGACGCCGAGGCAGGGCTGCTGCTCCTGCGCGACCTCCGGGAGGCCTACATCAAGGCCTGCGGCGTCTCCGCGGACTGGGAACTCGTGGCGCAGGCAGCCCAGGGCATCAAACACAAGGACCTGCTGGAGGTGGCGGAGCGTTGCCACGCGCAGAACATCCGGCAGATGAAATGGGCCAACGGAAAGCTTAAAGAATCCGCCACCCAGATCCTTGTCAGCTAGGCGTCCGGCGAGGGTATGTTGGGGTCCATGCGAATCAAAATGTGCAGCATCCACGTCAAGGACCCTGCCGCCGCCCACGCCTTTTACACCGGCACCCTGGGCTTCGACACCCTCATGGCCATGCCGGAGTACAACCTGTACATCATCAAGGACCCGGGTGCCTCGGACAACTCAGCGGGACTCCTCCTGGAGCCCAGCGACAACCCCATCGGGGCCGACTACATGAACGCGGTCCACGAGGCAGGGCTGCCGGCCATCGTGTTTGGCGTGCCGGATGTCCAAGCCGAATACGACCGCCTGATGGCCGCGGGCGTTACCTTCAAGAGCCCGCCGGCCGAGGACCCGTCCGGCATCAGTGCCGTGTTCGACGACGGCTGCGGCAACTACATCCAGCTGCATCAGGACTGATCCGGCCCCTGGATAGGGGAGCACACCGGAAACAACAGAAGCCTGTCCGCAGATCCGGGCCTTCAGGGTTCAGATCTGCGGACAAGCTTCTGATTTATGTGGAGCGGTGGCGTCAGTTGGCGCGGGCCCGCTTGGCTTCCTTCTTGGCGGCCTCGTCCTTCACCCGCTGCGCCTCGGCGCGGACTGCTGCGTGGGTGGAGCGTTCGGTGACCAGCCACTGCGGCGGAGCCTGCAGCAGCGCGGTGATCTCCGCCGTCGTCAGCGCGTCCTCGACGCCGCCGCGCGCCAGGCCGCTGATGGAGACGTTCAGCTTCTGTGCCACCACAGGGCGGGGGTGCGGACCGTTGCGGCGCAGCTCGGCGAGCCACTCCGGCGGGTTCGCCTGGAGTTCGGCGAATTCCTCGCGGGTGATGGTCGAATCCTGGAACTCCTGCGGTGTTGCGGGCAGGTGGATGCCAAGTTTCTTGGCAACGGTGGCCGGCTTCATGGACTGGGAGTTTGCAGAGGTCATGCTTCAAGGGTATCCGGGCGGCGGGTACTGTGAAGACGTGCCCTCCACAACCTCCTCCCCAGACGACGCCGTTTCCACCGGCGACATTCCCGCCGAAGCGCCGCGCGAGCTGCGCATCGCGTATGTTCCGGGCGTGACGCCGGGCAAATGGATCCGCCGCTGGGAAGAGCGCATGCCGCACATTCCCCTTCACGCTGAGATGCACGACGGCGGCGGCCCGGCTGAGGCGGTCCGCGGCGGTTCCGCGGACATGGCCTTCGTCCGGCTCCCGATCGGGCGCGAAGGCCTCAGCGTGATTCCCCTGTACGAGGAGCAGGCCGTGGTGGTCGCTCCCAAGGGCCACGAAATTTCGGTGTTCGAGGACGTGGCGCTGGCGGACCTGGACCAGGAGTCCTTCCTGGACGTGGCGGCCTTGGGTGGCCCCGAGCCGGCCCTGCAGGTGGTGGCCTCCGGCGCCGGACTGGTGATCCTGCCCATGTCCGTGGCCCGCCATTTCAACGTCAAAGACACTGTGGCCCGCCGCGCCACCGACGCGCCCGGCACCGAGATCGCCCTGGTGTGGGTCACGGACAGTACCGACGAGGTCCTGGAAGAGTTCATCGGCATCGTCCGCGGCCGGACGGCACAGAGTTCACGGCAGCCCTCCGCGCAGCCGGTCACGGAAAAGAAGGCCCCGAAACCGGACCGCCGTGGTTCGGGTGCCAAGAAGGCAGCGCCCAAGGTGGCGCAGAGATATGCCCCCAACCCGGACAAGGGCAGGGGCAAGGGCTCCCGCAAGAAGGGCAAGCGCTAGGCGAACTCCCCGTTACGGCCTCTGGTCAGTACCGGGTCCTCGGCGGGACCTGGCCGGCGCCCGTTTGCCGGGCTTTCCTGGCCCGCAGGATGCGGCCGATGATGGCGGGCAAAAAGGCGAAGAGCAACTTCTTCATGGCAGTTCCTTTGCTGTAGCGGACGGAGACACCAGGGCCGCCCTTCCAAAAAGGAAAGACGGCCCCGGTGCTGTTACTGGTTTTGCGCCTGCCTAGGTGTTTTGGATGGTGTCTTTGGCGGTGGTGGCGCGGTCTTTGACGTCGGTGGCGGCGTCTTGGCTGTCGGTTTTGACGTGTTCGATGCCGTCGGTGGCGGTGGTTTTGACGTTGTCCATGGCCTGTTGGGCTGGTTCTTTGAGGTCCTGGACCATGCCTTTGGCG